>DASYDA010000269.1:0-12934 GCA_036499865.1 Dongiaceae bacterium
CACAACCGTATCCGGAATGGAAAGCGCCTCGTCGAGTGAAGGCCCGAAGAAGCCTTCGATCATGGAGGTGCCGGTGGGGTCTTTGCCGCGCATGGCGACCTCCCGTGTGCCCACCAAGCGATAGACATAGCGCCGCAGATCATCGACCACGTCGATCAGGATGATGCCCGGCAGGAAGCGTTTCAGCTCTAAAGGCTCGATATCCGCCCGGGCGGGCATGGCGCGGCCGGCGCGCTTCTCATTCCAATAGCGATGGACCGCCAGCACATCAGCGTGATGGGCACCGGAAGTCTGTCGATCCTGCATATCCGCTTGGTCCCGCCCGGCGACCCCCGAGCAGTCGCTTCCGCGGAAATCTAGCGCGAATGGCGGAAGAGTGTCAGTGGAAATCCCGGCTGCGGATATCGAGCACGGGTTTCAGGAGAGGATGGTGGTCCGGCTTGGGATCGCGGGGATCGGCATGGCCGTGGGGATGCTTCACCGCATCGGCATGCGCGAGTGGCGGCGTGAATTCCGCCAAACGGTCGGCGACGTCTTCGCGGAGATTGGCAAGCAAAGGCGAGAGATCGATCAGCCGTTCCGCCACCACATGAATGACCTGATAAGGCGGCTTGCCTTCGATCTGCAACTTGCCTTCGCAGCCCACCAGCCTGGCGGTCATGACGGTGCGGCGGAAGTTTTCGAACATGTGCCGCCAGACCACCAGATTGGCGATGCCGGTCTCATCCTCAAGGGTCATGAAAATGACGCCGCTGGCGGTGCCGGGCCGCTGCCGCACCAGGACTAGGCCGGCGACGCGGATCTTCTGCCCGTTCCGGCAATCCGCCAATTGCCGGTTGATCACGATGCCGCGTCGCGCCAAGCGTTCCCGCAGGAAGGCCAGAGGATGCCGCTTCAGGCTCAATTGCAGGGCGCGATAATCCTCGATCACATGCTGCGAGAGCGGCATGACGGGAAGACCGGCTTCATCATCGCGCGGCATTGCCGCGATCGCCGATGTCGCGATTGCGGATGTCTCGGCCGCCGCGAACAAAGGCAACGGCGCCTCGCCGAAGCCCCGCACCGCCCAGAGCGCCTGGCGGCGATCGAGACCCATGGAGCGAAAGGCGTCGGCCTCGGCGAGCCGGGTCAGCGTCGCCGCATCCAGACCGGCACGGCGCCAAAGCTCTTCGGGATTACGATAGCCGGCGCCACGTGCGGCGATCAGTTTCTCGATTTCCTTTTCACTGAGGCCCTTCGCCTGCCGGAAACCGAGCCGGAGCGCGAGATGTCGGGAGGAAAGTTCTGATGGAATCGTCGCGCCCTCGACGGGTCGATCCGCCTCTTCCAGCGGGCAGTCCCAATCGCTCAAGTTCACGTCGATGGGCAGCACTCGGACACCGTGTTCCTGGGCGTCGCGAACGATCTGGGCGGGAGCGTAGAAGCCCATGGGCTGGCTGTTCAGCAGCGCCGCCGCGAAGACCGCCGGATGGTGGCATTTCAGCCAGGATGAGATATAGGCGAGCAGCGCGAAACTGGCGGCATGGGATTCCGGAAATCCGTAATTGCCGAAGCCCTCGATCTGCTTGAAGCAGCGTTCGGCGAAACCGCGGTCATAGCCATTCTTCGCCATGCCGGCCATGAAATCGTCGTGATACTTATCGACATTGCCGTTATGCCGGAAGGTGGCCATGGCGCGGCGCAGGCCATCGGCCTTGTCGGGGGTGAATCCCGCGCAATCGATGGCGATCCGCATCGCCTGTTCCTGGAACAAAGGCACGCCCAGGGTCTTGCCGAGAATCTTCTCCAGCTCCGGGCGGTTCTGATAATCCACCGGCTCCTTGCCTTCGCGCCGGCGGAGATAGGGATGCACCATATCGCCCTGGATGGGACCCGGCCGCACGATCGCGACTTCGATGGTGAGGTCGTAGAGTTTTTGGGGTTTCAACCGCGGCAGCATGCTCATCTGCGCCCGGCTCTCCACCTGGAAGACGCCGATCGTGTCGGCGCGGCAGAGCATGTCGTAGGTTTTCGTGTCGTCCGCCGGAACGGAAGCCAAGGTCAGTTGCGGGCCGCCGTGATCGCGGATGAGATCGAAGGCGCGCCGGATGCAACTCAGCATGCCGAGCGCCAGGATATCGACCTTCATCAGGCCTAAGGATTCGAGATCGTCCTTATCCCATTGGATGACGGTGCGGTCCTTCATCGCCGCATTCTCGATCGGCACCAGCGAGGATAAGGGCCCGCGCGAGATCACCATGCCGCCGACATGCTGGGAAAGATGGCGCGGGAAGCCCATCAATTCATGCGCCAATTTAAGAGTCAGAGCCAAACGCGGATCGTTAGGGTCGAGCCCGGCCTCGCGCACCTGTCTTTCCGGAATGCCTTCGTTGGACCAGCCCCAGATGGTCTTCGCCAGCGCCTGCGTCACATCGACCGAAAGCCCCAGGGCCTTGCCGACATCGCGGATGGCGGCGCGGGAACGGTAGCGGATCACCGTGGCGGCGAGCCCAGCGCGGTCGCGCCCATATTTTCCATAAACGTATTGGATCACCTCTTCGCGCCGCTGATGCTCGAAATCGACGTCGATATCCGGTTTCTCGTTGCGCGCGGCGCTGATGAAGCGCTCGAACAGGGAATTGCCTTCGGCGGGATCGATGGAGGTGATGGCCAGGCAATAGCAGATCGCGGAATTCGCCGCCGAGCCACGGCCCTGGCAGAGGATTTCCTTTTCCTTCGCGAAATTGACGATGTCGTGGACGGTGAGGAAGTAAGGCGCGTAATCGAGCTGATCGATCAGTTTCAATTCATGGAGAAGCTGCGCCTTGACCGCCTCGGGAACGCCCTCGGGATAGCGCCAGGCGGCGCCATCCCAGGTCAATCGCGCCAGGGTCTGCTGCGCCGTCTCCTGCGCGCCGATCACCTCGGTCGGATATTCGTATCTGAGCTCGTCCATGGAAAAGCGGCAGCGATCGGCGATCTCCACGGTACGATCCACCGCCGCCTCGAAGCCCTTGAAGAGGCGCCGCATCTCCGTTTCCGGCTTCAGATGACGCTCGGCGTTCTTCTGCAAGCGATAGCCCGCCGTATCGATGGTGCAGCCATGGCGGATGCAGGTGATCACATCGGCGAGACGACGACGCTCCTTCACATGCTGGCGAACCTCATTGATGGCGACGGTGGGAACGCCGATCCGATCCGCCAGATCCTGTATCTCCCGCAGCCTGTTGCGATCATCGCCCTGATAGCGATGGCAAAGCGCCAGATAGCAACGCTTGCGGAAGTCGGATTTGAGCTGAATAAGGAATCTCTCGAAGCTTACCTGGCTATCATCGACGGGTTTCTCCGCGAGTTTCTCCGGAGGAATGGCGACGACGATCAGATACCCGCCGCACTTCAGGAGATCCGCATAATCGAGATGACACTCGCCCTTGGGGGCGCGGCGGCGACCGGCGGTCAACAATTCGCAGAGATTGGCGTAGCCGTTTCTGTCGATGGGATAAGCCAGCAGTTCACGCCCGTCGCGGAATTGCAGCCGGCAGCCGACCACCAGGCGAAACTTGCAATCCTTGGCCGCCTGATGCGCCTTGGCGATGCCGGCGAAGGAGTTCCGATCGGCGATGGCGATGGCGCCATGACCAAGCGCGGCCGCGGTCTCGACCAATTCCTCCGCATGGGAGGCGCCCTCCAGGAAGGTGAAATGGGTGAGCGCGGAAAGCTCGACATAGCCGGTTGTGGTCAGGCCGTTGATCACGCGAAGACGCCGTGCAGGAACCAGCGCGGCACGCGATCCGCTTGATAAAGCCCGGCGCGATAGAGCCAGTAGCGTCCGCCGGTCTCATCCTCGACCCGGTAGTAATCGCGGGTCTCGGCGTTGATGTCTTCGGTCTTCCACCATTCGGGCTCGATGCGCTCCGGCCCTTCCGACCAGGTGACGCGATGGGTGATGTGGCGCCAGCGGAAGGTGATGGGCGGATCGTCGGGGATCGGCGCCATCACATCGATGGGCTCGGGATGCGGCAACAGGCGGGTGGGACGCGGCGGCAGATCCGGCCATTCGGTCTTGGTGGATTCCAAAGCTGCGGAGCCGAGAGGCGGGGCCCATTTCTGCGCCCGTTCCGGCACATGGCTTTCCACCGGAACCGGCCGCGCGAGATTGCCTGCCCCCAGCCGGTTGGCGAGCCGGTCCATGAGCGGCGCCAGATCGGCGGCGGAGATTGCCGCCTCATCGAGATCGATCAAGCCGGATTGCGCGGGCGAAAGCCTTTCGCTGCGCTCGGCGGCGAGGTTCATGAATTCGATGCCGGGGCCGGGATCGATCATCTCCAGCTTCTCGGCGAGAAGATGCAAGAGATGCCGCGGCTCGGCGCTCGCCCTTGCGGTGCCGATGGCGATGCCGGAGACCACATTATCCAAGCGATAGGCGGAGAGCCGCAGAGATCGTGCGCCCAACTGGTGTTCGGCAAGTTCGCGGGTCAGCCGCTGCACCAGGACTTCCGCGACCCGATGGATCGATTCCAATGTCGAGATCGGCTCCGCGAAGCCCATCCCGACCCGGCGATCCGGCGGCGGCGCCAAAGGCGACGAGGTTTCGGCGGCGGAGCCCAAGGCCTGGTCCAGCCGGTTGAGCAAGGCCGGCCCGAAACGCTGAGTCAGCCCGGCGCGTTTCATCGGATAGAGATCGCTGATCTTCCGCAATCCCAGACGCGCCAAACCTTCGGCCGTGGCAGCATCGATGCGCAAGGCCTGGACGGGCAAAGCCGCCAATGCATTCGAAATCGCGCCGGCGGGAATGATGGTGCCGGTCCGCGATGTTCCGAATCGCGCGGCGGCCCAGGCGGCGCCGATGGTGCCGGCAATGGCGCCGGAGGCTGTGAGGCCATGGCTTCTCAGCCGCGCCAGCGCATCGGCGAGCAGCCGCGCTTCACCACCCCAAAGATGCGCGCAGCCGGCGATATCGAGCATCAACCCATCGGGAAAGTCCGGCGCCACCAGCGGCGAGAAACGTGTCGCCCATTCCGCCAAGCGATGCAAAGCGGCTGCATCGCCGTCGCGATCCGCCGGCTCGACCCGCAGATCCGGCACCAGAGCCTGGGCGTCGGCGAGACCCATGCCGGGCGCGATGCCTTGCGCCAGAGCCCGCGGATCGGCCGCCGCCACCTGACGGCGCGGCCCCACGGTTTCCACCAGCACGAAGGCGCGATCACCCGGCCGCGCGTCTTGCGGATGCGCCCGCCGCCAGCGATCCACCGACCAATGCGTCAGCCGGATCGCCAGATAGCGGCGCGGCATGGATGCGATGTGATCCATCCGCTCCCTCCTGTTGCAAAGTCCAAGAACCGGGTTGCCCGCCGCGGCAGCGCGCGAGTTCCACCCGCCAGTGAATGCCACCGTTCCCGCCCTTCAGGCCGGCGATCCGCCAGCGTGTCAGCGCCGCGATGGGTTGCGCCGCTTCGCGTTCCGCCGCCGCCATCAGCCGCCAGCGGCGCAAGGCGAAAGCGGCGACGCCACCCGCTTCCGCCGCCAACTGCAGCCGGCGGCTTGCGGTGAGATCGAGCTTGCCGATTTCGCCCAGAACCGCGCTCAAACCCCGCGACTTCAGCCCCTCTTCCATCGCCCAGAGGATTTCCTCATCGCGCCGGGCACCAACCAGGATCAGCCGCCGGGGGTCGATGCCGAAGCGGCGCAATCCATGGGCATGGAGATCGATGGCTTTGAGGCCGGCCGCGCGGGCGACCCAAAGCAGCGGCCCGGCTTTCTGCAATTTTGCCAGCCACAGCGCCGCAAATCCGGCCGCCGCCGCCGCCTGTTCGCGGTCGGCACCTTCGCCCGCGAACTCGTGAAGGCCATCCCGGGGTAGCCCTTTCCACGGTAGATGCGTATCCATAGTGGGTAGGCCGAGAGTGACCACCTGATCCTTGTGTTTTCCCCATTGGGAATGCCGGCCGGAGATCGGGGATCGGGAACGGCCTCCCATCACGGGAGCCGCCTCCAGACGGGCGATGCTTTCCTTCAATGCATTGATATTAAATGTATTATTTGGCGTTTTCGCTGCGCTTTCCCGGCCCTGGCAAAGGTCGAGTCGCGTATCTGTGGGGAATTTCGACAATAGGGTCATGGCACTGGCTGGGTTCTGCGCGGGGCTCCTATGTTCATCATGTGTTCTTCACACCACAGGAGTCAAGAATAGAGAACGAAACGGGAAATAAGTAATTTACGTAAGATCGAATCATGATTATAGTTCCTCACAGCTGCACGTTGTGAAGAGGTTCCCATGAACAACCCGCAGAGCGCCCGCCAGAACGTTCCCGCTTCCACCGCGAGCTCCACGAATCCAGAATTGGAACAGCGACGCCAGCTCGCCGAGGAACTCGACGCCCAGGGCATCTATCCGCCGGGCTGGACCACGGCGACCCGGGCGCCCTGGAGCAAGCAGGCGGTCTATCGCCAGACCGGCTTCCACGATTCCGCCAAGCACTTCATCGCCCATGGCGAACTCTATGAACGCGCCAACAATCCGGCGCTGACGCCCAGCCGCGAACAGGCGGCGGAGAGCCTGAAGGCCTATCTCGGCCAAGCGGCGAAGCCGATCCATGAGATCGTCCCGCTCGACCAGGTGCCGCTGACCCATCCGGTCGGCCGACCCATGACGCCGCAATCGCCGGAGGAAGCGGCGGCCATGGCACAGCTTCTCGCCGGGCAGAACGTCAACCACGAGACCTGGCACCAGGGCGATCCGGTGCCGCCGGCGATGCAGAAATGGATCACCGCCAACGGCTACAAGACCAGCGACATCTATCAGGGCCCGGATGGCTGGCACTACCAGCGCAACGAGAAAACGCTGGAGAGCCCGGAGATCATGAACCTGCGCCTGGCGGAAGCCGCGCAACAGCCGGTGAAGCAAGCAGCGGACATCGTCACCGGCGCCAGCCCCGATCCCGCCAATGCGAAAGTGACGGAGAAGATCCTGGCGGATTGGCACAAAGCCGGCGCAGCCTCGCCGCCGGCATCGTCCGCCGCACAGCCGATCGCCGGCACATCTGAAGCGGCGATACCCGAATCCGCGAACGACAACGTTGCAGCTCCCTTAGAAGCCGCACCCGCATCCAGCAACGCGAGTTCATCGGGTGATCAAAACAACGCATCAACGGCGGACGTCAACGCGCAACGCGCGGCATTGGAAACCGTCGCCACAGCAATCGACAAACTGAAGCGCAACGAAAAGCTCGATCCACAAGAAAGCTCGCTCCTGTCCGGTGTGCAGCAGACTGCGCGGGCAAATGGACTCGATCTCGACCTCTCGAAACTCGATCCGGATATGATTCGACGGGCGAGCGGAATCTACAGCCGTGCCGATCCTGCCGGCCACACCCTCTTGGCAGCAACGGCTGTCCCACTTACGGCGACAGACGTTCCCGCCACTGCGGAGGCGTTGGTGCCTGGTATTGTAAGCCGCTCTGCCACAGCCCTAGCAGAATTCGCCGGAGCTACAAGCACCGCAATACTAGCGCCTATTGCAACCTTTCTTTACGTCCTATTGCATCCCTCGGAGATGGCAGCGGACCAAGGCCTTCCGATAGAGCCAGCACCGGTACCCAAAACGGGAGCACCAGAATCGGCGGTCGACGATCTGCCGCCGCCGACAACGCCGGCTATCCCACCGCTCCCGCCTCTGATTCCACCGAAGGATCCGAGCGGCCATTCATCCGTACCGCCGCCTCCGCCCGCAATTCCGGAAAAGCTGCGGCCGCTGATCAACGTGATCCCGCTGGGCGAAGGCTTCTTCACCAAGCCCATCATCACACCGGGTTGGCATACCATCCCCGAGATTACCGGCAACGGAATCTTGGAGAATCGGAAAGGCAATGAGCAAACCATCCGTCGGGTCAATCTCTGCGGCCAGGAATGGGCAAACATCCTTGAAAGCAAGGGCTACAAGGTCACCGAAGTTTATGGCGGGACCAATCCTGAACACTACTATCCCAATCCCGTCGGTCCCAATCTCACCGGCGGGGCATGGGGGGACTACACCATTTACGCCAAATCGCCGGCGGACAAAGAGATCACTGTGACCTTCAACACCTATACGGCGAGAGCCAACGGGGTTACGCCGACGAAGATCGAACTCCGCAATGCCGAGCGATTGGTGAGCAACTGGCGAAGCCTGATCGGAAATACAGATCCACAATTGAGCGATGCGGTGCTCGAAGACTACGAATGGCTTGAAGGCGCGTTTGGGATGATCGCCAAAGGCAAGAACGGGCCAGAGAACGATGCGGAGTTTCTCAAGGCATGTCGGGAGGAAATCCTGTCCATGTTCGACGAAAACGGCCGCGTGAAGACGACACCGGAAGTGAAGAATTTCGGCGATATGAAATAGAAAGCCGGACGAACCGATGCCGAGCAGGGACTTCAAATACCGCGCGCCGAGCTATCCATCGCACATGGTGCGAGAAGATATCGAGGACTTCATCTCGATGCTTCATCGGACCTTTCCGGGGATCGTGTTCTTTTCGGGTTGGCAAAATAGGAAAGGTAACTTCAAGATCTTTGACGATCCATATGCCTGCATGAAGGCTTACGAGAACGATCTTGGCCCTCTCGATCTCACGTTCCGTTGGCCGTACAAGAAGGAGCGCAAGGATGGAAGGCCGGAAGTCCTTTCCGGCGGGCGTCATTGCCCAGCTTCGAGAGAGTTCGACGATTTACAATGGGCCGGACGATGGGGCCGTCTTCGGGGTGTCGATGTCCCCTATTTCGCGCATGCGACCATTCCGGTCAACGCCACCGACGAGTTCCTGAAGGAACGGCGTTGGGACCGGCCTCCGTATAACCGTGATCGCTTCGATTCCGATGATCTCCGGAAACTTCGCGCTCAGCCGGACTGGCATTTCCTACCGCGCATATTTCATCTTGGCAACAATCTGCCACCGGCATTGCGATTCACTCTCGACATCGGCGATCCCGAAAAGATCGCCTTCGCAAAGGAGGTGCGGCACCTATGGGATTCGCTGTCGATAAAAACCACCGTCCGGCGGCATCTCGTGACGGACGAAATCGTGAGGGTTGAGAGCAGTTCTTCCTGCGGCACCAGCAAGCGCATCGTCGATGCTTGCGCCTTCGATGAGAACCTTTACATCACATTCTATTCTGGGAGCGAACGATATCCATGCTTCGGCGAAAGACCGACCGACGCCTATATCGCGAAAGCGCGGAAACGCACCTGATTGGGGCCGCACAAACTCGATTCCACCGATGCACTCTCTCGATCGACTTAGGGTGGATATGCGCTCACGGTCGGCTTCATCCACCGCACAACCGCCTGCCGACACATCCGCAGGGGCGATCCCTACATCCGGTCGGCCGACCAATGACGCCGCGATCGCCGGAAGAAGCGGCGGCCATGGCGCAGCTTCTCGCCGGGCAGAACGCCAACCACGAGACCTGGCACCAGGGCGATCCGGTGCCGCCGGCGATGCAGAAATGGATCACCGCCAACGGCTACAAGACCAGCGACATCTATCAGGGCCCGGACGGCTGGCACTACCAGCGCAATGAGAGAACGCTGGAGAGCCCGGAGATCATGAACCTGCGCCTGGCGGAAGCCGCGCAGCAGCCGGCGCAGCAAGCGGCGGATATCGTCACCGGCGCCGCTTCCGATCCCGCCAACGCGAAAGTGGCGGAGAAAATCCTCGCGGATTGGCATAAAGCCGGCGCAGCCTCGCCGCCGGCGTCATCCGCCGCACAGCCGATCGCCGGCACATCCACGGCGGCGGCACCTGTATCCGCGAATGACAATGCGAAGACGGAAACCGCTCCGTCGCCTGAATCCGGCCAACAGTCGGCCCCGCTTTCGCCGCAAGGCCAAGCCATCTTGGCGGGGATGCAGAAAGCGGCCAGCCTCAAACCTGGGGAAGACATCGAGCTCGCTCAGGCAGATTCCAAATCCAAAAATGATACGGAGACTTCAGCCCCGACCTTACCGAGCAGAGATCAACCCACCGCTCCATCGGATTCGATTTCAGTGCCTTCCCAAGGCCAAACACAACCCAGCACAGGAGGCCAAGCGCAAAAAGGTGAAGACGAAAAAGCACCGATGGATTGGCCGCGCTCGGGCATGTCGGCATCAGTGGCGATGCGGTCGCCAAAGTGACACGCATGAATGGCCGCTATTTTGTCACCGTTGATCTGAAAAATGTGCTCCATGACACCTATGATTTCGGCAAAAACAACCAAACACCGACCAATCTAGAGCTAGCCGATATGCATTTGCCGAAGGTCGACTTTCAGATGCTCGCGTTGCTCGCCGAGACGGGAAGGGCGAAACCGTTCGACATTCAATCAAGTTGGAACAGTCAATTCACGGCGGAATTGGTGCCGTTCTCCGGTATTGCGCCCTATCGCTTCTTCCTCAAGAACGGGCGCTGGACAACCGAGTGACCCCATCGCCGCACCAGGACAGCGACTGTTGAAAGCAGTGGAAGGACTCATGATCCTCGATATCGACATTTTTTTATGTCTGGGCGTGCTCATGTTGGCGGCATTGGTGCCGGTCTCCGTGGTCTGGGAAACCGCAATCGGCGCCGTTTGTCGGGACGTCAAAATGTCACTGCTGGGATTCGCGGCGGCGGAGGCCACTCTGGTCGTTCTGGTATATTGGGTGCTGTTTTTGCTCGAGCTTTTTCTGCCATTTTCAAATCTCGGCAAAGAGATGCTGATCGTTTTTGTGCTGAAGCTATCGGTCCAGGCTGTCTCGATGCTGTGCGGCGGCGAAGGAAGTCTTCGCCCTGCCGCCAGCGGGTGGCTTCGATTTCTTTTGAACGCGGGGGCGCCGAGCATCGCCCTGCTGTTTTGGTGTCCAATAGAACGAAGCGCTTTCGGATGATAGCCCTCCTGGAGCTGTCATCCGACAATGACTCTGCGGCCAGATCGCATTGGGGACCTTGAAATGAAGGTGCTGATTCGACTTCGACGATATGCTCTTGTCTTCTCAAGAATCATTGCCCCCGAAACCACTTATCTGGCTTTTTGGCTGCAGATAGCGCTGCTGGTCGCCATCGCCGCGACGATCAGCTATCGCATCACGGCCGGAATTGCCGCGGACAATCCCAGCTTCACAGATCCCGATGGCAATGATGCGCTGGTTGGCGCCGTGGAAGGTCTCTTCGGTGCCGCTATCATCCTGCCTATTGGAGCCGCTCTGGCTGCTGCCCACGTTTGCGCCAATCTAGCCGGAGACCCGTTCGGCCCCGACCTCATGCGCATGCGATGGTGGAAACGATTTGCCTGGAGCTTCGCCTTGCCAAGTGCTGTCGTGGCGTCCGCCTTCACCACCTGGGCCATGTCCATCGCGCTTGGCGAACACGACCACAATTACCTTTACGGCGTTGAGAGTGGCGATCCACTCAGCGGAGACGTCTACTTCCACACTCTGATAACTTTCGGCAGTAGTTTCATCCTACTCTTCGCGGCCGCAATCTCACTCGCCAGGGTCACGGGCCTTCTGCGCCGACTTTAACTAGAGACAAGATATGGTCGTGGATGGACGCATGCCTGACAAGATGAGACTGTCTATCGCCGGAACCGGCACTTTCGGGCGCGAGCATCTGAGTGCGCTTGCGGGCATCGGTGGCGTGGAGATTGCCGGCATCGCGGATATCGATGCGGCGCGCGCGCAGGAGACCGCCGCCCGGTTCAGCGCCGCGCGCTGGGAGACCGATGCCGCCAGGCTGATCGAGCAGGCCCGGCCGGACGGGCTGATCGTCGCGACGCCCGGCCCGGCGCATCTGGCGCTCGCCGTCCATGCCCTCGCGCTCGATATCCCGGTCCTGGTGGAGAAGCCGGTCGGCATGTCCGCCGCGGAAGGCGCGCGGCTGTTGGAAGCGGAGGGGCGCAGCCACGGTTTCGTGCTGCCCGGCCATGTCAGCCGCTTTTCGGCGCCGCACCGCCAGATTCGCGAGATCGTGCAATCCGGCGAGATCGGCGACCTCTTGTCGCTGAAGGCCCGGCGTTATCGCGACGAGCAGCATGCCGTGCGATTCCCGGATGTCGACCCGGTGCTGATGACGATGATTCATGACATCGATCTGGCGCTTTGGATCACGGGCCGGCCGATCGCCGAAATCACGGCACGGCGTTTTCCCCGCGACCACCCACGCTCAATGACGGAAGCGCTGGGAACGTCTGATGGCGGTCCGGCTTGGCAACTCGCCACCGCCTGGACCTATCCGGTCGATGGCTATCCGCCGGACCGGCTGGAGATCGTCGGCAGCAAAGGCGGGGTGGAGCTGGAAACCGGCGGCTTTCTCCGTCAATACGGTGCGAAGGCCCGCCAGATCGATCTTCGCGGCGCGCCCGACACCGCTTTGCGGGAGGAGCTTGTCCATTTCGTGGAATGCATTCGCGAGAAACAGGCGCCTCGGATCGTCACATGCCACGAGGCCTGGATCGGACTCGTTGTCGCCGATGCGATTTGCGAATCACTGCGCCGTCAAGGCGCGGTACGCCTTCCGGAACTTCTTGGCGAGGTCATCGCCTCCCGGTAAATCGCGGTCATCCAGACGCGCAACTGAACGGATCTCGAACAGGGAATTGGTCAACCATATCTCCCGAGCTCGCTGAAACTCCCCCACCGGCAGCGCGCGCTCTTCCACCGCCATGCCGAGATCATCCGCGATGTCGAGCACGGTCCAGCGCGCGATGCCGGGCAGCACGCCCTCGGCGATCGGCGGCGTCACCAGCCGATCGCCGATCAGCGCGAAGAGATTGGCGCGCGCGGCGCAGGCGACGCGGCCGGCATTGTTCAGCAGAATCGCCTCCTCGGCCCCGCGCTGCTCCGCCTGTCCCGCCGCCAGCACATTGTCGAGATAAGCCAGCGTCTTCATGCGCGACAGCGGCGAGCCCTCGTTGCGGCGGATATCAACAATCGCCGCCGAGCCGGTATCCGGCAGCGCCG
>DASYDA010000270.1:0-5610 GCA_036499865.1 Dongiaceae bacterium
CGCCAGGATGCAGGCCATGCCGGTGGCGAAGGTGGTGCGGCTACCATCCGTCACGTCGCTGTAGCCAAGCGTGCCGGTATCGGCGATGACGGCCCGGACCTTCTCATAGGGAATGCCGAGCTCTTCCGCCGTCATCAGGCACATCGAGGCACGCGAACCGCCGATATCCGGCGAACCCACGGTGAGCGAGACCGTGCCGTCGACGCCGATATTCATGGTGACGCAGGACTGGCCGCCGAAATTGAACCAGAACCCGCAGGCCATGCCGCGCCCCTGGTTCTTGCCCAGCGGCGCCTTGAAATGCGGATGCTCCTTCGCCTTCTGCAGCGTCGGCCCCAGCCCGATCGGGCCATAGGTCGGGCCGTAGGAGGCATGGGTGCCTTCCTTCGCGGCGTTCTTGATGCGGAAATCGATCGGCGGCATGCCGAGCTTTTCCGCCAATTCCTCGATCACGCTTTCGACCGCGAAATTCGCCATCGGTGCGCCGGGCGCACGATAAGCGGCCTGCTTCGGCCGGTTGCAGACCACGTCATAGCCGACCGCCCGCACATTCTCGAGATCGTAGCAGGCGAAGGCGCTCATGGCGCCGAATTCCACCGGTGAGCCCGGGAACGCGCCACCCTGGTAGCGCAGCGTGGCGTCGGCGGCGACGATGCGGCCGTCCTTGGTGACACCGATCTTCACGTCCATGGAGGAGCTGGAAGTCGGACCCGTCGCCTTGAAGACCTCGTCGCGGCTCATGACGACCTTGACCGGGCGGTTGGCCTTGCGCGAGAGCGCCAAAGCCACCGGTTCGATGAAAACGGTGGTTTTGCCGCCGAAGCCCCCGCCGATCTCGGAAGCGGTCACGCGCAGCTTGGTGATGTCCATGCCGAGCAAACGGGCACAGGTGTCGCGCACCATGAAATGACCCTGGGTGCAGACCCAGAGCTCGCCCTGCCCGTCCGGGCCGACGGTCGCGAGGCAGGCATGGGGCTCGATATAGCCCTGATGGGTCGCCTCGGTCTTGAAGCTGCGCTCGACGATGATGTCGGCGCGTCTGAAGCCGGCTTCGACATCGCCATGGCCGAACTCGTAGCGGCGCGTGACGTTGGAGGGCTTCTTCGGCTTCGGCTCGACGCCTTCGGTGAACATCTTCGGGTAGAGCAGCGGCGCGTTCGGCTTCATCGCCTCATCGACGTCGGTGACGTGCGGCAGCACCTCGTAGTCGATCTTGATGAGTTTCATCGCGTCGCGGGCGGTCTTGGCATCGACGGCGGCCACGGCGGCGACCGCGTGACCTTCATAGAGCGCCTTATCCCGCGCCATCACGTTGACGAGCACGTCGAAGAGCGCCGCATCGCCGTCGGTATGGTCCTTGAAATCCTCGCGGGTGACGATCGCCTTGACGCCTTTCAGCTTCTCGGCCTTCGAGGTGTCGATGCTCTTGATCTTGGCATGGGCATGGGGCGAACGCAGGATGCGCCCCACCAGCAGGCCGGGCGCCGTCGCGTCGGCGCCGAAACGGGCGCGGCCGGTCACCTTGTCGACGCCGTCTGGACGCGCCGGACGGGTGCCGACGACCTTGAATTTACGGGCGGTGTTGGGGGTGTTGTCGAGCGGCATGATCAGGCCCTCCGCATTTCCGCGGCCGTGTCCATCACGGCGCGCACGATTTTGTCATAGCCCGTGCAACGGCAGAGATTGCCGGCGAGCGCGAAACGCACTTCAATCTCGGTCGGTTTCGGATTGTGATCCAGCAGCGCCTTGGCGGCGACCAGGAAACCCGGTGTGCAGATGCCGCATTGCAAGGCGGCATGATCCACGAATTTCCGCTGCAACGGGTGCAGCTTGTCGCCCTTCGCCATGCCTTCGATGGTGCCGATATCGTGGCCTTCGGCCTCGGCGCCCAGGACCAGGCAGGAACAGGTCAAGCGGCCGCCGACGGTGACGCTGCAGGCGCCGCAATCGCCGGTGCTGCAGCCTTCCTTGGCGCCGGTCAAGCCGAGGCGGTTGCGCAGGACATCGAGCAGAGTTTCATCCGCTTCGCAGACGAAATCGACGGCATCGCCGTTGACCTTGGCAGAGACGTGAATGGCAGACATTACTTTCCTCCCGCACGGCGATAGGCGATGACGGCGGCACGGCGCGCGAGGACGCCCGCCACCTTGATGCGATATTCCCTGGTGCCGCGCTTGTCGTCGATCGGCCGGCAGGCGGCCGAACAGGCGGCCGCCAAGGCGTCCAGCGCCTTTTCGTCGAGCTTGGTGCCGACGATGGCCTTGGCGGCTTCCGCCACCAGCAGCACCGTCGGCGCTACGGCGCCGAGCGAGACGCGGGCGCTCTTTACCGTGCCTTTGGCATCCAGAGTCAGATTGATGCCGACGCCGACCACCGCGATATCCATTTCCGTACGCGGGATGAAGCGCAGATAGGCGTCGCCGGACCGGGCTTCGCGCTTCGGCAGCAGCAGGCTTTCGATGATCTCGCCCTTTTTCAGCGAAGTCTTGCCGGGAGCGACCGGCACCTGCTCCACCGGAATGGTGCGCTTGCCCTTGGGGCCGACAATGACCGCCTTTGCCCCCGCCGCGACCAGCGCGGGAACGCTATCGGCCGCCGGAGAGGCGTTGCAGAGATTGCCGGTCATGGTGCAACGGCCCTGGACCTGATGCGAGCCGATCAGGTTCGCTGCCTCGACCACGCCGGGCCAGGTCTTCTTCAGCGCGGCATGTTCGCCGAGTTCGGCGCTGGAAACCGCGGCGCCGATCTTGAAACCGCTGGCCATCTTCTGGATTTCGCGGGTCGCGGGGATCCGCTTGATGTCCACCACCAGATCCGGCTCGATGAAGCCGGTGCGCAGCCGGACCAGCAGGTCCGTTCCGCCGGCCAGCACGAAGGCTTGCCCTTTTTCCTTGGCCAGCAACTGGCTTGCCGCCTTCAACGTGGTCGGACTTTCATAGCGCATGTGAGTTTCCCAGGCAGTGAGGAACGAATCGGAGGAGTTAATCCGACCGGCGTGTTTTATTCAATCCCTCGGCGGAGATACTATCAGCCGCGATTGACGCGGGTTTTAGACATTGCGCTGTTTCGTTCTTCCCGTTTGGATATATCGTCGAGGCGCCGGCAGGCGATTCAGGCCGGCGATTGAGGCATCGGTCGCCGCCGCTTCGCCGAGATCCGGTCGCGGTTATGGCGTATGGCGGGATCGTCACGGAGGCTCAAGGCGCGGTCGATGTCGGACCAAGCGCCCTCAAGATCGCCCAACCGGTAACGGACCGTGGCACGATTGGCCCAGGCATCGGCGAAATCCGGTTCGGCCGAGGCGGCATCCGCGAAGCTTCGTTCCGCGGCGGAAAGTCGTCCCTGACCCATTTCCAGTAGACCGCGCAGGCAGAGCAATGGCGCGTTGTGAGGAGATTTGCCCAGCCCGTTCTCCACATCCCGTTGCGCCGCCTCGTTTCGCCCCTGCTCGAAATGCAGGCAGGCACGGTTGATCCGCGCACCCAGATGGTCGGGCTCCAGCACCAGCACCCGGTCGTAATCGGCCAGGCCGGCCGCATATCGGCCCAAAGCGACCAAGGTCTGGGCGCGATTGAAATGCGATTCCGCATAAGGAGCGCTCCAGCGGATGGCGGCCGTGTAATCCCCCAGCGCCAGATCGTAACGACCGCCGCGCTGGTGCAGCAGCCCGCGATCCAAATAGGCCTCGCTGTCGCTCGGGTCCAATTCCAGGACCCGGGTCAGGTCTTCGACCGCCTGGTTGGGCAATTTCCGCGCCACATGCAACCGGGCGCGGTTGCGCAACAGGATCGTGCCGCCCTCGGCATAGTGCCCCGGGGCGTTCTCCGCCATGAAGCCAAGCCCTTCGTTTAACAGGCCCAAAGCCACCGTAAGATTGCCCTTGCGCATTTCCACCAACGCCATGGTGTTCAGCAAGAAACCGCGGTTGAATGCGCGACTCTCCGCCGTCGGCAATTGCCCGGCGAAAGCCAGCGACTCAGCGACCCAGACCCGCGCCGCATCGTAGTCATGCCGCCGACGGTCGTAGTAACGCGCGTTCAGGATGGCCTGGGCATAGGTGGTGTGGATCAACAGCGCGGGATCGCCGCTGGTCGCGGTTTCCCGGCAAAGCGCTTCCACGTCGTCATAACGCTTCAACAGCAGCAGGGCGAACAGCATGTTTCGGGTGAAACCTGCATGATGTGGGGATGAAGAGCCGAGTTTGCGCCCCTCCAGCGCCGCTTCCAGCGCGCATTCGTAATAGGCCATCCGCATGCCGTAGTTCGAGGCCTCCATCAGTGCGTCCGGCGAGAAGGCCTCCTGCGTGGCCGTCGTCATGCCGGCGAGATCGATCGTCACTTGCAACTGCCCGGGGTCGGCCCGTCGCTGCAGCACCGCTATGAACTCGCGATCGAGGGAATCCGCCCGTTCCACGTCGTGGAAGTGAATCCCGAGCGGCCGGTCCGCAAACCGCGCGGCAAAAGCCGCGATGAAATCGACCAGGCCGTGCGCGGTGCGCAGGGTCCAGGATTTGGGATTGCCTTCCCGCGAGAAATCGAACGATCGCCGCACAGCGGGGTCGACATCGATCGCGTCCCAAATGGTCGGCGCCACCGCGAGCAAAGTCAGTTGATGCGCCGCCAGGAGTTGGGGATCGATCCGCGCAACCGCGAGCATCTCGCAAAGGAGCCTTTCCGCCGCGCTGTAGGCGCGGCAGAAGCGCCGAGAGGCATCGATGTCATAGCCAAGCGAATCCAACCCGTGGCGTTGCCCAGCGGGTTTCAGCGGCGGCTCAGTGCCGGCTGAGGCAGCCCGTATCGTCGATGATTCCGGCGCCGCCCGTCGCCGCGAGACCACCGGTCACCGCTTTCAAATCGTCTTCGTGAAGCGCGGACGGCTTCGGGTTTTTAGAATTGTCTGACTGTTTCCCCGCGGCCGGCTTCTGCGTTTTATTGGTTGGCATGAGAGCCTCCTGTTTCGCATAAACCCAGCGTCCCCGCCGGATATTATAAACCGGCCGGGAAGACGATCAATCCGATTTGAAACCCTCGCCAGATTTCGGGGTTGAGTTTCCGGCCGTCGACCGAGGCGTTGACAGAAGCGTTAATTATCAAAGACATGGCACGCGAAAAGCTTTCCAAATACCAGGCCAAGCGCGATTTCACGAAAACCGCCGAACCGAGCGGCTCGGCAAGCCGTGGCAAGCCGGCGGTGGCGAAGTCCGGCCGGCCTCGTTTCGTGGTGCAGAAACATGACGCCACCCGATTGCATTACGATTTCCGCCTGGAACTGGACGGTGTCTTCAAATCCTGGGCGGTGACCAGGGGACCTTCCGACGATCCAGCCGACAAACGCCTGGCGGTCGAAGTCGAAGATCACCCGCTTGCCTATGGTGATTTCGAAGGCACCATTCCCAAAGGCCAATATGGCGGCGGAACTGTGCAGCTTTGGGATCGCGGCTATTGGGAGAATGAGAGCCCCAAATCCCCCGAAGCCGCGTTGCAGGCCGGCGAACTCAAATTCTCGCTGGACGGCGAAAAACTGCATGGCAGCTGGGTGCTGGTGCGCATGAAATTCGACCGGGACAGGAAACAGGGGGGCGGCAAGCGCACCAACTGGCTGCTGATCAAG
>DASYDA010000271.1:0-23806 GCA_036499865.1 Dongiaceae bacterium
CCGCGGCGGCGACCGATACCAGGCGGGCCGCGAAGGCTTCGACGAAGCCCTCGTTCGCCCGGATGGCAAAGACGCGATCGAGGCCGGCCGGATCGAAGGTTTCGTCGGCCGGCTTCAGCACATTGCGCACCGCCTGCGTGAGCGAACCCACCTGCTGTCGCAAGGCCTCGGCATGCGGCGTCGGCACCATGTCGCGGCCGGCGCGGACCAGGATCGGGTCGCCGGTCGCGGCGCGGAGGCGCGACAGGGTCCGGCTCATTGCGGATTCGCTCAGATTCAGCCGTCGTGCGGCGCCGGCCACCGAACCCTCCGCCAGCAACGCTTCCAATGCGATCAGCAAGTTGAAGTCGATTTCACTCATGATCTGGCTCGCTCATGGCCGGAGGGTAGCATGCGTGAGACGCCGGCCTCCAGCCGTGTCCATGGCGTTCCGTGCAGGGATGACCTGCACCGACCGCGTCTTCCGCAGCATCGCTAGATGGCTATGTTTGGCGCACCGCAACGCAAGCGATTGACCCCGAATGACAACTTCCGCCGCCAACCGAGCCACAATCTCCACGGCCACCCCGCAATCTCGCCCAGAATCGCGCCCGGAATCTCACGAGATCGAGGCCGACGGCCTGCCGACGCCGCGCCGCCACCTGGCCATGTTCGCCATCCTGACCGCGATCGTGCTGGTGGTGCTCGACAGCGCCATCGCCAACCTGGCGCTCCCCACCATCGCCAGCACGCTGCAGGTGGCGCCGGGCGATTCGGTCTGGGTGGTGACCGGCTACCAGGTCGCCATCGTCATGTTCCTGTTGCCGGCCGGGGCCGCCGGGGAAAGCTTCGGATATCGCCGCGTCTTCATGGCCGGCGTCGCCCTCTTCACACTCGCCTCAGCCTGTTGCGCACTGGCGCCCTCGCTGCCCTGGCTGATCGCCGCTCGCTTCGCACAGGGCATCGGCAGCGCCGCGGTGATGGCGCTCGGCGTCGGCATCATCCGCTTCATCTATCCGCGGCGCCTGCTCGGCGCCGCGATCGGCTGGAACGCGCTCGCCATCGCCTTCTCCGGCGCGGCCGGGCCTTCGATCGGCGCCGCCATTCTCTCCGTCGCTTCATGGCCCTGGCTGTTCGCGGTCAATCTGCCGATCGGTGTCCTGGTGCTGATCCTTTCCCGCTGGCTGCCCGCAACCAAAGCGACCGGCCGCCGGATCGATGCCGCCGGCATCGGCCTCAATGCCGCCGCCTTCGGGGGATTCTTCTTCGGCGTCGATCGCGTCGTCGCCCAGCCGTGGATCGGAATCGTGCTGTTGGCCGTCGCTTGCGTCGCGCTGACGCTGCTCGTCCGTCGCGAATGGGCGCGGGCCAATCCGCTGATCCCCCTCGATCTCTTACGCGAGCGCTCCTTCCGCCTCTCGGTCATGGCCTCGGTCTGCTGCTTCACGGGACAGATGGCGGGCCTGGTGGCGATCCCCTTCTACCTCCAGCATGAACTCGGCCAGAGCGCCTTCATCGCCGGGCTCTACATGACGGCTTGGCCGCTCACCGTCGTCCTGGCTGCGCCGCTTTCGGGCCGCCTCTCGGATCGCATGTCGACCGCCTGGATCTGTGCCGCGGGCGGCGTCTGCCTCGCTGCCGGCCTCGCTCTGATCGCCTTCTGGCCGATCCACGGCAACTTGCTTCCGCTGGTACCTTTCCTGATTCTGAGCGGCTTCGGCTTCGGTCTCTTCCAGACGCCGAACAATCGCAACATGCTGCTCTCCGCACCCAAGGAGCGCGCGGGAGCCGCCGGCGGTCTGCAGGGCATGGCGCGCCTCAGCGGGCAGACCGGAGGCTCGGTGCTGATGCTGGTCCTGTTCGGCCTGATGACCACCGACGCCGCGCCGCATACCGGCCTTGCGATCAGCGCCGTGCTGGCCCTGGCCGCCGGCATCATCAGCACGCTGAGGGGCGGAGCGGTTCCTTCAGGCCGGTGATGATCGCGCACAAAAAAATGCGGAACTTCTTTCGAGAACAATAGTTAGGCTCATCACGGGTCCTGCAGGGATAGGCAGCATTGCCGTTGGATTCCCCGCATGCGGCCCGACCAATTTCGCCTTTCTCAATCAGCCAAGCCCGGAAACACAGTCATGGCACGTGGAGACAAATCGGCCTACACGAGCAAGCAGAAGCGTCAGGCTCGCAAGATCGAGAAAGGTTATGAGAAGCGCGGCACCGGCAAGAAGGAATCCGAAAGGCGCGCCTGGGCGACCGTCAACGCGATGGAAGGCGGCGGCAAGAAGTCCGGCTCCGGCCGCGGCAAAAAAGTGAACAAGGCGCCCGCCAAGAAAGGCGGCAAGCTCGGCGGCAAGGCCGCCGCGAAGCGCCCCGCCGCCGCCCGCAAGGCCTCCGCGAAGAAAGCCGCCGCGACGCGGAAACGCCGCGGGAGTTAGACGATAAGCCCCCCAGAAAGACTCTCAACGAGCGTCATGGCCGGACTTGGTCCGGCCATCCACGCCTTTCTTTCCAGGTCACGCACAAAAGGCGTGGATGCCCGCACCAAGTGCGGGCATGACGGAAAAAATGAATCCAGCCAGCCATCAAGGCAGCGCCAAATTCTTCACCGCGTCGCCGAAGAAGGCCTGCGGTTCCGAATGTTGTGCTTTGAGGTCGATCTCTTTCCGACGCACGCAGGCATCGGTCGCCTGATAGAGCGCCTGCCAGTTCTGCGATTGCGGCCACGAGCGGAACAGGCAATCGTCAAAATAGGTGAACTGCTCTTCATGGCCGCAGCCGAAGGAGGTTCGGTCCTCACGCGCGGCGGTCAGGATGATGCGGTTCGGCGCCTCGGTCACACGTCCGATGAAAACACCGCTGAAGCAGCCGGAAACGATGGCGACGGTGGGCGCATTGCCGCAGCCTTCGTCGAGCATTCGCCCCAGCGTCGAAGGATCGAGAATCTGCTGGTGATCGTGATCGTCGCGCAGGAGCAGTCCGTCACGGCTGCCATGCGAAGTCAGGAACACGAGGCAGCCTTCACCCGGCCCGGGACGGTTCTGATCCATCGCAGTCGTCATGAGATCGGCGGTGGCGATCGGCCGATCGTTGGTGGCGTAGGTCTGATCCGAAGTGAAGCGCTCGATATGGCTGACGCCATGCGCCTGAAGAATCTCGCTGAAGCGGTTGACCGCATTGTCGAAGACCGGCGCGGAATCATCACCGGCGGCGGCCAAGGCGCGCCACTGCAGTTTCGCGCCCGCCGGCAAGGGCGCCATGGGAGTGGCGGCGGCGGCCATGCCGTCTTCCGTGGAATGGCTGGAACAGCCGGCAAGCCATCCAGCGAGAGCGAGAGCGAGACCGAGAGCCAGTACCCCCGCATTGATTGCCCGTTTCATGCCGCCAGCACCTCCGCCATTCGCTTCACCGCGGGTTCCATGATCCGATCGGGCAAGGCCGCATAACCCAGCAGCAGCCCGTTGCCCGATCCAGGTTCGACATAGTAGCCGCTCAAGGCAGGCGCCACGATACCCGCTTCGGCCAGTTTCCCCGAGACCAAGGTGTCGCTTTGCCTGGCCAAGGGGCCCACCGGCCGCGCCACCAGATGCAGCCCCGCGGGATCCGGGGCCACGGTCAGCAACCCGTCGAGATGTCGCGCGGCGAGTTCCAGCAATCTTTCCTGCCGCTCGGCATAGCATTTGCGCTGCCGGCGCACATAGGCGCCAAGATGGCCTTCCGCGAAGAAAGCCGCGAGCGCCGGCTGGGCGGTCGCAGGCGGATGCTCATCGACCGCCGCCCGCGCCCGGCGGAACGGTTCGACCAGTGGCTGCGGCACGACCAGATAGGCAACGCGAAGCGCCGGAAACATGATCTTCGACAATGAGCCGACATAGATCACGCGTCCATCGGCGTCGAGACTCTGCAGCGGCGCCAGCGGCCGACCCTGATAACGGAACTCGCTGTCATAATCGTCCTCCAGGATCGAGGCTTTTGCCTCCCGCGCCCAGGCAAGAAGCTGCAGACGCCGCTGCAGGGAAAGCACGGCCCCCAACGGATATTGATGCGACGGGGCGACGCAAGCGAGACGCGCCTTGGGCGCGCGCCTTATGCCGGTCTCGACCATGACGCCCTCGTCATCCACCGGCACATGGACGAGTTGAACCGCCGCCGCCGCGATCGCCGCGCGGACACCCGGATAGCAGGGATTCTCCAGCCAGACCGAATCCCCGGGATCGAGCAGCAAACGGCATGTCAGGTCGACCGCCTGCCTTATGCCGGAGAGCACCAGCACTTGCCCGGCATCGCAGTTGAGGCCGCGCGCCTGCCGCAGGTAATCCGCGATGGCGGCGCGAAGATCGGGATGTCCGGCGGGATCGCCGTTGAACACCAAGCCGTTATCCGGCCGGCGCCAAGACCGCGCCAGCAGCCGCGCCCAGAGCGCGAAAGGAAACTCGCTGCAATCGGTGATGCCGGGCAGGAAACAGGGAAACCATTTCCCGCCTCCGCGCGGATTCGAATCCCGGATGGCGGCGAGCGCGCGACCGCGTGCGGAAAGACGAACCGGCATCGGTTTCCGCGGCAAGGCATCCGCAGCATCGACGCGCCGCGGGCGGCTCGGCCTGACATCGGGCAAGGACGCCGCGACATAGCATCCGGAGCCGCGCCGGGTTTCCAGATAACCCTCGCTGACCAATTGATCGATCGCCGCCAAAGCGGTGTTGCGCGAAACGCCGAGATCGCCGGCCAGGACCCGGCTGGCCGGCAGGCGCTCGCCGGGTCCCAGGCGACCCTCCAGGATCGCGGTCCGCAGCGATCCATAAAGCTGGCGCGCCAGGGAACCGCCACCCACCGGACGGATCGCCAAACTGACCAGGCTGCCCTTGCCCAGACGGCGCGGCATCGAACCCTCCTAGTGGTTCCTTTAATGTCCCCATACTGGAGCTTTTGGCAGAACCACTCAAGTGTTAGCGTCATTGCGGAAAATACGGAAACCAGGATTGGCCTTATGACCGCTTTTCAGCCCACCAACCGTTCGCGCGTGAAACGCCTGCATGAGCGGGGTCACTACGATTTCGAAACCGTCCATGCCGTCCTCGATGCCGGCATGCTGGCGCATATCGCTTACGTCATCGACGGTCAGCCTTATGTGACGCCGACCTCCTATTGGCGCGACGGCAATCGCCTCTATTGGCACGGCTCCTCGGCCAGCCGGATGCTGCGTTTCCAGGCTCCCGGCGTGCCTGTCTGCATCACCGTCACGCATCTCGACGGATTGGTGCTCGCGCGCTCGGGCTTCCACCACTCGATCAACTATCGCTCGGTGATGGCGTTCGGAAACGCGCAGATCGTCGATGATCCGAAAGAGAAAATCGATCAGCTCAACCGCTTCGTCGATCGCCTGTTTCCCGGCCGCAACGAAACCCTGCGCGGCATCGATCCCCAAGAGGCGAAAGCCACCACCGTGCTCTGGATGGAAATCGACGAGGCCTCGGCCAAGATCCGCACCGGCCCGCCGAAAGACGACGAGCCGGACTACGCGTTGGATTGCTGGGCCGGCATTATTCCGATCGCGCAGGTGATCGGCGCGGCGATCCCCGACCCGAAGCTGAAGGAAGGGATAGGCTGGCCCGAGCACTTAAGTCGGTTCGCTGCCGACCGCCGTCTCGATACCGCCCTGTTCGAACCGGCGTAGCGTTCCGGACTGGTCCGTCCTCGATCGCCGGCGCGGCAAGACTCTAAGCCTTGTCACGCCGGCACATCGATTGTTACTGACGCGCCTGGCGCAGGAAGGTTTCCACCTCGGACTTAAGATGGGCGCCGTTGCGGGATAGGGCATTGGCCGCCTTCAGCACCTCGTTGGAGGCGGCGCCGGTCTGCTGCGCCGCCTGGGTTACCCCAGCGACGTTCGACGAGACTTCCGTCGTGCCCTGGGCCGCCTGCTGCACGTTGCGGGAGATCTCCTGGGTGGCAGCCCCCTGCTCCTCGATCGCAGCGGCAATCGACGCCGAGATCTCGTCCACGCGTCGGATGGTCTGGGCGATGCCCTCGATCGCCTGGGCGGAGCTGTCGGTCGCCTCCTGGATCGAGCGAACTTGCCCGGAGATGTCCTCGGTCGCTTTCGCGGTCTGATTGGCCAGAGTCTTCACTTCGGAAGCAACCACCGCAAACCCCTTGCCCGCCTCTCCGGCACGCGCCGCTTCGATGGTGGCGTTCAAAGCCAGAAGATTGGTCTGACCGGCAATGTCGTTGATCAGCCGCACCACATCGCCGATCCGCTGTGCCGCCTCGGCAAGATGCTTGACCTTGTCGTTGGCCGCGTTCGCCTCATGCACCGCTGCGGTGACGATCCGGCTGGACTCGGTGACCTGACCGCCGATCTCACGGATCGAGGCCGACAATTCTTCGGCGGAAGCCGCAACGGTTTGCACGTTCTGCGTGGTCTGCTCAGCCGCAGCCGCCACCGCGGTGGATTGCCGCGAGGTCTCCTCCGCGGTCGACAACATCGATTGCGCGGTGGCTTGCAACTTGGTCGAGGATGAAGTGACGTCACCGACGATTTCGCCGATCATGCGGTCGAATCCGTCAATCGCCGATGCCATCTGCTCGGCGCTCCGGTCGCGCTTCTCCCGCTCGGCCGCCTGTTCCTGCTCCAGCCGCAGCTTTTCGAGAGCGTTCTGCTTGAATACCCGGACGGCGTCGGTCATCTCTCCGATCTCGTCCTTCCGGCCCGATGCCGGCAGTTCGGGCGTATAATCCTGGGCGGCAAGGCGGGACACGATACCGCTCAACCGCACCACCGGCCGCACCACCTTGCGGCCGAAGAATCCGTACATCACCGCGATCGCGGCGGCGGCCGTCAAGGCCGCCATGATTTGCGCGATCAGCGACATGATTTCCGACCGGCTCCTCGCCGCGGCGGCCTCGCGCATTGCCCGCTGGTTCATGGTTTCCTGGAATTTCGCGATCGGCTCCATGATGCGCGCTTTGTTCTTGTCGTACTCGTCGCCGAACATCAGCTTGCGTGCGGTTTCCAGGTCGCCGGCCGCGACCGCCTTCATGGCGGCATCCTCGGTGGCGATCAGCGCATCGGAGTTCTGCTTCGCTTGCTCGATCAGGTCGAGTTCGCCTTGCGGGGCGTCCAATTCGCGCAGTCGCGCGACGACGCGATCGCGGGTCTTGGTTTCCTTGACCTCTTTCCAATAGGCATCGAAAAAGCGCTTGTCTCCGAACACGCTGTAGCGGCGCGCTTGGTCGGTCAGGAAGTCCGAAGCTGCGCCCAGATCGAGACCGAGCTGTTTGAATTCCATCTGGCGCTCAGTCGATTCGCGCTCCGCGGCGATCTGCCGGTTGGCCAACAATTGGGTTCCCGCGGTGATCAGCGCCAACACGAACATGCCGCCATACGCGATTTTGCAGATGGTGGAGATTCTCACAGATCCACTCCCTAGAGCGTCATCGCTCTTGCTTGGTAACGAAATACCGCGGCGAATTGCTCGGCAGGCGGTCGCGCCGAAATGAACAGCGCCGCCACCAAGGACATATGTGAGTATTCGAGGAAATGATTAAGCGACGATTAATCCGGCATAGCCAACGCGACGCCGCGGCAGCAAGCCGATTGCACGGCGCATCCGCGATTCCAGAAAATGCAGAGACTCAACGATGAGCGTCTGCGCTTCAACGGCGGTCCCTCACGATCGCGTGTGAGATACGTCAGGCGCGGTCGGCTGTTGCCGGCTTCTGCCATTCCATGATCAAAAACCAGGGAACGCGGCGATAACGGGCGATCTTCTCCGGATCGCCGCCATGCGGCGCCGGCTCGTCGAAATGGCGCAAGAGCAAACCTGCATCGAGCAGCAGCGACATATAGGCGCTTAAAGGCCGGTGCCAATTGACGATTCTGATCCCGCGCCAGCCCACCCACTCCGCGCGCTCCTCGAGATAGTGATCGATGTAGAACCGAGCATGGCCGTCTACATCTTCGACCCACCCCTCGGACGGGCTGGCGGTGTTGAAGCTGGTCAGATTGGCGATCAGCAAAGTGCCGCGAGGCTTCAAGACCCGCGCCATTTCCGAGATCGCCGCCCGAATGTCGGGAATATCCACCAGCGTCAGATAGCTTACCACGAGATCGAAACATCCATCGGGGAAATCCAATGTTTCGGCTCTGCCGATTCTGTAATCGCCGGCCGGATCGCGGTGCCGGGCCTCATCGACCAATGCCCGGGTGGGATCGATGCCGATGCTGGCGATCCCCAGGCCCTGCATCATCCGACAAAACCGCCCCTCCCCGCAGCCGACATCGAGCGCGTTCTTGAACCCGCGATTTTCAATACGCGCCAGCATGGGTGCATCCAGAGTGAATCGCCGTGCGAAATCGCCATGCTCACCCATCTCGGCGATCCAGGCCGGCGACGATTCATTCCATCCGTCCGTCATCGGGCCTCCATATATGCGCGGTCCGGATGCGTAACCTGTCGCGAGACCGATCGATCAGTTCGGAAACGGGTTGAACGGTTCGCCGACCGTAACCGGCGGCGGGGCGGCAAGCTGGCGGTCGATCTCGAATCCCTGCAACAGGCCGAAACGCAGATCCCGGCCCGTGGCAAGACCCTCCGGATCGTCCACCCGCGCCAGAGCCAGCACCAGGCCGTTTGTGCGCAGACGCTCGAAATGCGCGCGCAGCCGTATGAGCTCCGGCGCCGTTCCCGCCTGCCAGAACACCTTCGCCATATTGGTCTTCAACTGCGCGAGATCGAGGATCGAAACCATCTGAGTCGATAAGCCGTCGAGCGCGACGGTGCCGCCGCGGGACTGGATAAGATCCCGCGCCGCGAGGAATTCGGTGAAGTTCGCCATCACGTCGCTGGCGCGGAATTCGAAATTGAACGGCCGCAGGGAATTCAGCGAACGCTTCTCGAAGGCTTCGAATTCGCTGGAGAACACGCTTTCGATATTTATGTTCAAGGAGCAGCGCTGTTCCGGCCGGCGCACCCGGTCGATGCATTTCAGCAGAATGCGGTCCAGCGTCACTGTGAGCTGATTGAACACATTCTTATTGTGCCGCATATCGACGCCCACCAAAAGATTCTGGCGGATGGCCGACATGCTGATGAAGAACTCGGTCATCACCGGCGTCAGCCCGCGATTGGGATCGTTGAGCACGATCTGCTGGTTGCGAACGAAAATATCGGCGAACCGCGCATCGCCGAGCTGCCGATAGCTGCGCTCGACCTTGGTGATGTGCTCCATCATCAACAAGTCCATCATGCTGGACAGATTGTTGACGTCCGCGGCGATCTGCTCCATCCGCCAGATCACGTGCATCGCGCGTTCCCGGTCGCGCCGCAGATCGAAGAGCTGCGCCAGGCGATTGATATCCACGGCGCCGAAATAATCCGGCAACATGCGCCCGATCATGCGCAGCAGAATGAGCCTGATTTCGGAGACCGTGCCGGAAACGATCATTTCCTGATCGCAGGTCGTCAGCACGATATTGCTGATCGAAATGCGGATGAGATCGCAGCCGCGGCCTTTGGCAAAACTTTCCGCGCGATCCGCGAAGGCTTTCAGGAAATCCAGTCCCTCCCGATTGCGCGAAAATTCGTCGAGCGAAAAGGCCAGCACGAAGGCCGCTGCGCCGCGGCTGATCGGCGGATTGTTGACCCAATCCTTGAGATCGTCGATTTCGCTCATCCAACCCCATCCCCTCCGGCGATCCCCTGCGCCGGTCATGCGTCAGTATGACGGCGGCCTGAAACCCGTCAAGCCAAGCGGGGGCGCACTAAAGCAGGCTGCCTTGGTCGGGCTTGGGTTTCGCCGGAGCGGCGCGCTTTGCCGGCGAGGACCGGCCTTCCGTGACGGCGCCGATCTCGCCATCGTGGAATTGCACGCGCAATCTTTCGCCACCGCCG
The DNA here is from genome assembly GCA_036499865.1 of Dongiaceae bacterium. GTDB lineage: Bacteria > Pseudomonadota > Alphaproteobacteria > Dongiales > Dongiaceae > Dongia. Next base: position 9,870 of record DASYDA010000271.1, read on the forward strand.
AGGCTGGCTGCCGCCGTCACCGGTTCGCCGGCGGCGTCCCGCACCAGAGCGAAGCCGCGCTTCAGGACCTGGTCATAGGAATAGCTGTCAAGCAGGCGCCCCAATGCTTCCAGGGTGTGCGCCTTGCGCTCGATCATGGTGTCCAGAGCACGCCGGGTCAGCCCCGCAGTCGCCCGTTCGAGCGCCCGGTCGTGGCGCTCGATGTTTCGCCGGGTGGCGGCATCGAGATGACTCGCGGCGAAATTGAGCGCGGCGCTGGCGGCGGCAATCTGCTCGCCCGGGGTCTTCAGCCGTGCGGCCAGATTGGCGACGAGATCGCGGCGGCGGTCGAAGGTCGCGAGGCGCGAATGCGCCCAGCGCTCGCTCCACTGGTCGAGCTGCTGCATCCGCTCCTGCAGCATCCGCTGCGGATCGGGAAGCCCCCGGCCCAGGCCTTCGATGGTCAATCGCCACTCGTTCATCAGCCGATTGAGCCCGGCGAACAGCCGCTGGCTGAGATTGCCGGTCTCGGTCAGGAGGTCGGCGCGTACCGGCACAGCCATCTCCGCGGCGGCGGTAGGAGTCGGCGCGCGGCGATCCGAGGCGAAATCGATCAATGTCGTATCGGTCTCATGGCCCACCGCGGAAATCAGCGGGATCAGGCTTTCGGCGGCGGCGCGCACCACCGCCTCCTCATTGAAGGGCATCAGGTCTTCGATGCTGCCCCCGCCCCGCGCCACGATGATGAGATCGGGCCGCGGCACCGGTCCATCCGGTGCCAAGGCGTTGAAGCCACGGATGGCGGCGGAGACCTGCCGGGCGGCGTCCTCCCCCTGCACCACCACCGGCCAGAGCAGAACCCGGCGCGGGAAACGGTCGCTCAAGCGGTGGAGGATATCGCGAATGACCGCGCCGGTCGGCGAGGTGACGACGCCGATGACTTCCGGCAGCATGGGAATCGGTTTCTTACGGGAAGGCTCGAACAACCCTTCCGCCGCCAGCTTCTTCCGGCGCTCCTCGATCATTTTCAGCAAAGCACCGACGCCGGCGAGTTCGATCCGCTCGATCACCAGCTGATATTCCGAACGTTCGGCGTAAGAGGTGATCCGCCCGGTGGCGATCACCTCCATGCCATCTTCCGGCACGATGCCCAGACGGCCGGCGTTCATCCGCCAGCAGACCGCCTTCATCGCGGCGGATTCGTCCTTGAGCATCATGTACATATGGCCGGAAGCGGCGCGCTTGAACCCGGAGATCTCGCCGCGCACCCGGACCCGCTCGAAACTGCCTTCGAGGGTGCGCTTGATCGCCTGGGAGAGCTCGCTGACGGTGAGCTCGCCGAGATTGTGCTGGGCCGAGGCTGATTCGTTCATGGGTTATTTTAGCCATATCCCTTCGCAAGTTAGAGCGGTTTTCTGTCGCTGCCTAAGCGGCCGCGTTGTATGGAGAGCCCTCAGGGACGCGATTCGGGAGCAAGGACGCGATGCGCATTCTGGTGGTGGGATCGGGTGGGCGCGAGCACGCGCTCTGCTGGAAGCTCGCGGCCTCGCCGCTTTGTGACAAGCTCTATTGCGCGCCGGGCAATGCCGGGATCGCGGCGGAAGCCGAATGCGTTGCGATCGGGGTCGAGGATATCGAAGGCCTGGTGGCCTTCTCCCAAAAGGAAGCCATCGACTTCGTCGTGGTCGGCCCGGAAGCGCCTTTGGTGAAAGGATTGGCGGACCGGCTGGAAGCTGCCGGCATCGCGACTTTCGGCCCCAGCGCCAAGGCCGCCGAGATCGAAGGCTCCAAAGGCTTCATGAAGGATATCGCCGCGAAATACGGCATTCCCACCGCGCGCTATGCGCGCTTCACGGATGCAGCCGCCGCCAAGGCCTTCGCCCGGCAATTCGTGCCGCCGATCGTGATCAAAGCGGATGGCTTGGCATCGGGCAAAGGTGTCGTCATCTGCGCCACCTATGCCGAGGCGGAAGTCGAAATCGGGGCGATGATCGGCGGCAAGTTCGGCGCGGCTTCCTCGGAGATCGTGGTCGAGGAGTTCCTCACAGGCGAAGAGTTGAGCTTTTTCGCCTTGGTCGATGGCGCGCATGCTCTGCCGCTGGTCTCCGCCCAGGACCACAAGCAGGTGGGCGACGGCGATACCGGCCCCAATACCGGCGGCATGGGCGCCTATTCTCCGGCGCCGGTGGCAACACCCGAAATTGAAGCCGCGATCATGCAGCGGATCATCCGTCCGACGGTCGCGGGCATGGCCGAGGAAGGCCGGCCGTTTAAAGGCGTCCTGTTCGCCGGCGTGATGGTGACCGAAGACGGCCCGAAACTGATCGAATTCAACTGCCGCTTCGGCGATCCCGAATGCCAGGCCATCATGCTGCGGATGAAATCCGACCTTCTGCCCGCCCTCCTGGCGGCGCAGAACGGCACGCTCGACAGCTTCGACCTCCGCTGGTCGGAGGATACGGCCCTGGTCGCGGTGATGGCGGCGACGGGTTATCCCGAGAAACCGCAGACCGGGACGGTCATCCGCAATCTCGAAGCCGCGGCCGCGATTGAGAACGTGACCCTGTTCCATGCCGGCACCCGGCGCAACGCACGAGGCGAGTTCGAAGCCTCCGGCGGACGCGTCCTGGGCGTTTCAGCGACCGGCAGCAGTGTGGAATTCGCCCAGAGCCAAGTCTACAAAGCCGTCGATCTCATCGATTGGCCGGGCGGCTTCTGCCGGCGCGATATCGGCTGGCGGGCGATCGGTCGGCGCTGAATGGATCGGCAAAAAAGCGGCCGCAGCAATGCTGCGACCGCTTCAGGTTGGGACTTACAATCGGGGATTAATCCCGCCGTGGAAGCTAGGGTGGCTGGCTTCGTGAGTCCAACATATAAATTGTGACTTGCAACACACTTTGGTCCGGAATCCACGAAAGCACGGACCAAAATCCTGGTTTTAGGATAAAAAGCCCACAACTAGATGAAAGCCCTGAGGGCTCCCACAAGCCTCTTGCTGTCATAGGGTTTGGCGAGGAAGCGAACCCGAGCCGGCATGTCTTCAGCTGTTGGATTTCGTTGCCCCGAGGTGATGATCATCTCGATCGGGGGCCATCGGTCCCTGATCGCCCAGGATAGCTTGAGGCCGTCCATCGAGCCGGGCATCTGGATGTCGGTGAAGACGAAGCGAATATCCTCCCGGGTTTCCAAGAGAGCGATTGCTTCGTCTGCATTTCCCGCTTCCACGGTGTTATAGCCGGCATCCTCCAGCATCTGCACCGCATCCATCCGCAGCAACGGCTCATCCTCGATCACGAGGACGATCGGCTGCGGCTTTAGCGTCTCTCCTGCGGTGGTCATAAAGCGGCTACAACTTTCCAGCGATCAATTGGACTGTCGGTACCTGTCGTTACATTTACTAACGGGAGCGCTAGGAGAGTGTTCCCTACACCTTCACGCGCTTCCCGTTTAGGCGGGCCTCGATGCCGCGGGAAGCTGGATTCGTTCCAGGCTGCAATCCAGAACGATGGTAACTCCCTCCGAATTCCAATCATAGGTTACTTGGCCGCCCAAGCTTTGGGCGGAAGCGCGGGTCAACATGCTGCCGAATCCTTCCGAGACCGCCTGGCGCTCGACGACAGGACCGCCGCGCTCCATCCAAGTCACTTTGACCCGCCCCGCGGACGCCGAACAGCCGATCTCCAAACGACCCTCGTGGGATGAGAGCGCCCCGTATTTTGCTGCATTGGTGGCGAATTCATGGAGCAACAGCGCAAAAGCGGTGATGGAAGTCGGAGACAGTTCCAGATCGTCGCCCGATATCACCGCTCGGTTCACGCCCCGGTCTCCCTGATAGGGCAGAATGATTGCGTAGACTAGGGAATGGAGGGAAACCGTGGCGGGCGGCACGCTCAAATGCCCGTGATCCTGGACCATGGTCAAGGCATGAGCCTGGGACAGCGCCTGCAGCCGACTCAATACCCTTTCCTTCAAAGCCTCAACCGATTCCGCGTTCCGCGCACTGAGATTCACGACACTGCCGGCAAGGGCGAATAGATTCTTGATGCGGTGATTCATTTCCCGCACCAGAAGCTGCTGTTGATCCTGCGCGCGTTTGCGCTCCGTGATATCGCGCGGTGACCATCGCTGGCATCACGGCGCGCAAGGAAGCCGAACGGCATGCGCTCCGCCAAAGCCGTCGATCATAATCGGTATAAGAATGGATCTGCGGCCACTTCACGGGAACGCGCATCGCGCATTGAATGGAAGCGACCGCGGCATCCCGCGGTCGCCTAAAGCGAAAGCAGATTGGCTGCTTGCGGTTACGCCGGTATCCGCCTCTTGGCATCGCCGTAATTGGACGACACCCAGACAAAGAATATCACCGCACCCATCAAGGTGAAGAAGAGCTGGCCGCTTTGCAATTGGGCGAAGATCCAGGCAACCGCGATCAGCGCCAATGCGACGATCAACTCCACAAAGCCGTGCAGCTTCAGCGGAACCGCCTTCACCACACCCAGCGGCATGTCGGTCAAAACCGTCATCGCGAGATGCACCGCGGCCAGGAGGTAGCAAATCCAGGCCGAAGGCCCGTCGATTCCCATGAGGCTCGGCGCTAAGGCGAAGATGATGACAACAGCGTAATCGAGGATGCCATGCATCCGATCGGTGATGAATTTCACGTGATTCACCTTTCCTGAATGAGGGGCAGGGCTGCGCCCGCACAGGAATTAATATGCTCAGAATCCCTTAATTACTTCTGAACGAGCAAAAAATTTCACAGACAAATAAATACTGTTGATTTTTCACACACATAACGGATAGATGTTGGTCAGACCGGGATGCAACCCGGCAAATCTCCCCGGGGGGTCGCGTATTTTCATGGCCGGCGGCCAAGCCAGAATTCTGAAGAGATATGCTTTGGTGGCGCCGCTTTCGGTCACCACCATTCTGGCTGTTCTGGTTTCGCTTGCGCTGATTCTGGCGCTCAGCTTCCAGACCATCGATGTGGTGAAGCTCTTCACCACCCTCACCACTGACGCCTATGTGGAGAATTTGGGCGAGCCCTTGTTCTGGCGTCTGCTGCTTCGTTCGATCTGGGTCGCGCTTGCCGTCACCGGGGTGACCATCGCCCTCACCTATCCTGCGGCCTATTTCATCTCTTTCAAGGCGCAGAAGTATAAGAACGCATTGCTGGTGATCATGTCGGCGCCGTTCTTTACCAGCTATCTGCTGCGGATCTTCGGTTGGAAAATCATCCTCGGTTACGGCGGCATTCTGAATGCGGCGCTGATCGATCTCGGGTTGATCAAGGAGCCGCTGGAATCCCTGGTTTATCGGCCCAGCACCGTGGTGATCGCTCTGGCCCATGCCTATCTCGCTTTTGCGATCCTCCCAATCTATGTCGCGCTGGACCGGATCGACCGATCGCTCATCGAGGCGGCGGCGGATCTCGGCGCACGACCTTTGAAAAACTTCATCAAGATCACCCTGCCCCTATCGATGCCGGGTGTGATCTCCGCCGCGCTGCTGATCTTCGTGCCCACCGTGGGTGATTACATCACGCCGACGCTGATCGGCGGGCCGGACGGCGCCATGGTGGCCAACCTGATCCAATCCGCCTTCGGCAAGGCCAATGACTGTCCGGCGGGCTCGGCCATGGCGGTCGCGACGATCACGACGGTCGCGCTGCCACTGCTGCTGATCTATGTGATGTTCGGCCGCAAGATGAAGGCCGCGTCATGAGTGCCCGCATGCTTCATCGTATCGGGAAGCATTGGCTCTGGGGCTACACCCTTGCCTTCGTCGTGCTGCTCTATCTGCCGTCGGCCTGCATCGTGCTGTTCAGTTTCAATTCCGGCATCCATATCGCCTTCCCCTTGGCCTCCTTCACCACGAGTTGGTACCAGGGTATGGCAAGGAATGGCTCCCTGATCGAGGCTGCAATCAACAGCTTCAAGGTAGGCCTGCCCGCGGCGACCGCTTCAACCGTCATCGGCGTGCTTGGAGCCTTCGGTCTGGTCCGCTTCCACCTGAAAGGCGGCAAGACCATCACTGCCCTCAGCGTCATGCCGCTGCTGATCCCCTCGATCATCCTCGCCATTTCGCTGCTGGTGATGCTTCGCATCATCGGCATCGGCAATTCGCTGTTCGCCATCACGCTCGGCCATATTGTGTTCTGCACGCCCCTGAGCGTCGCGATCATGATGAGCCGCTTCGTCGATCTCGACCGCAGCCTGGAGGAGGCGGCGCTGGATCTCGGTGCACGGGAGGTCGGCACCTTCCTGCAGATCACTTTGCCGCTCTCCGCCTCGGCAATCGTCTCGTCGTTTATCCTTTGTTTTCTCACCTCGTTCGACGAGTTCCTGATCGCTTTCTTTCTCTCTGGAACACAGCTCACGCTTCCTCTCTATATCTGGGGGCAGATGCGGTTTCCGTCGCACCTTCCGGAGATTCTAGCGCTCGGCTCTTGTGTGCTGCTGAGCTCTCTGGTCCTGGTCGTGCTGGGAGAAGCGTTGCGCAAGAAACGAGAGGTCTCAGCCTGAACACCGCCGGAAAGGCAGGGCCGGTCGCCATCGAAATCCCCGCCACAGAATCAAATAAGGAGGTTGATATGTCACGATTGGGAGGATTGAAGAGATTGTCGGCGCTCGCTGGCGCCGTCGCCGGGCTCGCGCTGGTCGCGGGGTTGGCGGCGACACCAGCCTCCGCGCAGGACAAGCTCTCTTACTTCACCTGGGACGGCTATGAGTTGCCGGACTTCCATAAATCCTACGAGGCCGCGCACCCGAACCAGCTCGATGTTTCCAAATTCGGCGATGACGACGAGGCCTTCACCAAGGTCAAGGCCGGTTTCCGTCCCGATCTCGCACATCCCTGCTACGACAAGGTGTTGCGCTGGAAGGAAGCCGGGCTGATCGAGCCGATCGATACCACGAAGCTGAAGAACTGGGACAAGATCTTCCCATCCCTGCGCAACCTTCCCGGACTCGTCGAGGGCAACAACACCTGGATGGTGCCCTGGGATTGGGGCAACACCTCGATCACCTATCGCACCGACAAGATCACCAATCCGGAAATGTCCTGGAAGATGCTCTGGGACAAGCAATACGCCCAGAAGATCGCAGTGATCGATGCGGTGCACGATACCCCGATCGTCGGCGCGATGATGGCGGGCGTCGATCCCTTCAACATGAGCGATGCCGATATCGCCAAGGTGAAGGCGGTCTTGGAAGAGCAACGCCCGTTGGTGAAGATGTATACGACGGACCTGACCTCGGTCGAACAGGCCTTGGCTTCCGGCGAACTGGTCGCGGCCATGACCTGGAATGCTTCCGCGGTCAGCCTGAAGAAACAGGGCGTTCCGGTCGCGTTCATGAACCCGAAGGAAGGCATGCTGACCTGGGTCTGCGGCTTCGTAATGATCAAGGACACGCCGCATAAGGACCTCGCCTATGACTTCATCAACAGCCGGATGGAAGCCTCGTCCGGCCAGGCGCTGATCGAGAATTACGGCTACGGCTCCTCGAGCAGCGAGGCGATGTCGGCGGAAGGCGCGGACAAGCTGAAAGCCTTGCAGCTTCCCACCGATCCCGACGCCATGTTCAAGACGACGGTCTTCACCAAGCCGATCAATAACAACGAAAAAGTCACCAAGATGTTTGAACAGGTGAAGGCCGGCGGATAAGCTGGCCTCACCGCGATCGGGGCGCGGTATTCCTGCCGCGCCCCGCCCCTCTTCGACACCGCAAGCGAGATCAAGCCATGACCACTGAGAACACCGAAACTCTGCAAGAAGCGGAAGGCGAAGCCGCCGCCTTCGATTTCGGTCTGGAAGATCTCGAAATCCGGCTTGGCAAGAAATTGCGTGACCACCGCTTGGCCAAGAACCTTTCTTTGAGCGAAGTGTCCAAGCTGGCCGAAGTCTCGGTCGGCCATCTGAGCCAGATCGAGCGCGGCCTGGCGGCCCCTTCGGTGCGCACATTCTGCGTCCTCTCGAAGATCCTCGGTATCGGCCCCGGCGGCTTGCTGGACGATTCCGCCGGCCACGATCATCCTTTCGATCCTTTCATCACCCGCGCCGCCACGCGGCAAACCATCATGTTCAACCGCGCCGGCGTGGTGAAGCGTCTGGCCTCGCCGCGTTCGACCGGCAATCTGCAGATGCTGCTGGTGGAGGTCGAGCCGGATTCCGGCTCCGGCGAGCAGGGTTACAGCCATGCCGGTGAGGAATGCGGCATCGTCATCGAGGGGATTCTCGATCTCTGGATCGGCGGCGAGCGCCGGACACTGGGTACCGGTGACAGTTTCCGTTTCCCAAGCACCATATTGCATCGCTTCCACAATCCGGGCAGCGTGATGACGCGGGTCATCTGGGTCACCTCGCCACCGCTCTACTGACGCATATCCAACTCGGAATTCCGCCATGGCCGACATTTTCGCCGCCGATTACAGCGAGCAGCCTTATTGGTGGGACGCCGCGCCGCGGCCTACTCCCTCCCCGGCCGTACTGCCGACGAAGGTCGACGTGTTGGTGATCGGCTCCGGCTATACCGGGCTGATGGCGGCGCGCGAGACCGCGAAAGCGGGACGCAGCACCCTGGTGATCGACGCCAAGGATGCGGGCTTCGGCTGCTCCAGCCGCAATGGCGGCCAGGTCTCCACCAGCATCAAGCCGGACCTAGCGACCCTTTCCGGCCGCTATAACGAGCAGACCGGCTTCGGCATCCGGAGCGAAGGCATCCATGCGCTCGATTATATCGGAGCGCTGATCACCGAGGAGAAGCTGGATTGCGATTGGGACGTGACCGGCCGCTTCCACGCCGCCCATAATCCGAAGCAATACGAAGCCTTGGCGAAATACCCGAAATCTCAGCCCAAGGGGCTGGAAGTGCCGATGGAGATGGTGCCTGCCGCCGAGCAAAAGCGCGAGATCGGCAGCGACTACTATCATGGCGGCATCGTCTATCCGAAGCATGCCGCCTTGCATCCCGGAAAATATCACCTGGAACTGCTGCGCATCGCCAAGGCCGCCGGCGTGACCGTGGTCGATCATTGCCCGGCCAACGCGATCGAGCGCGATGGCGCGGGTTTCCAGGTCACGACCTTGAAGGGCCGGATTTCGGCCCGCGATGTCGTTGTGGCGACCAACGGCTATACGAAACCGCTGACGCCCTGGCTGCGGCGACGGGTCATTCCCATCGGCAGCTATATCATCGCCACCGAGGCCTGGCCGAAGGAACGCATGGCGGCATTGCTGCCGACCAACCGCATGCTCAGCGACACCCGCAAGCTGGTCTTCTACTACCGCCTCTCGCCGGACGGGCAGCGCATGCTGTTCGGTGGCCGCGTCGCCTATATGGAGAACGACCCTCGCGTGAGCGCGCCGCGGCTGCACGCCTGGATGACCAGGATCTTCCCCCAACTCGCGCCCGCCAAGGTCACGCATAGCTGGATGGGCTTCGTCGCCTATACCTTCGACACGCTGCCGCATATCGGCAAGCAGGAGGGTCTCTATTACGCCATGGGCTATTGCGGCTCCGGCGTCTCGCTCGCCACCTATTTCGGCATGCGGATCGGCCAGCAGGTTTTGGGCAAGACGGAGGGCAAGACGCCGCTCGACAACATCCCCTTCCCGACGCGCCCGCTCTATTCCGGCAATCCCTGGTTCCTGGCGCCCTCGATCTTCTATTACCAGCTCAGGGACAAGCTGCCGATCTGAGGTTTTGCGGAGAGAATTTTCGACCCCTCTCCCCTACCCTCTCCCACAGAGGGGAGAGGGAGTGCGTCGAGCCTGCTCCGACATCCGAGTTTCGCTTTCAAACAAGCTCGAAGGCTCCCGACACAGCGTCCCCTCTCCCCTTTGTGGGAGAGGGACAGGGAGAGGGGTCGGGTCTATCCGGCGAAATATCACCGCCGCGCGCGGAAGAAGGCTTTCAGCAGCTCCGAACTGCGGCCTTCATCCAAGCCGCCGATCACTTCCGGGCGGTGATGGCAGGTCGGCTGCTCGTAGATTCGCGGCCCATGCTCGACGCCGCCGCCCTTGGGATCGCGGGCGGCGAAATGGAGGCGGCGGATGCGCGCGAAGGAGATCGCCGTCGCGCACATCGGGCAAGGTTCCAGCGTCACGTAAAGATCGGCGAGCGGCAGCCGCTTCTCCTTCCGGCCGGTGCTGACGGCGCGGATCACCAGCATTTCGGCATGGGCGGTCGGGTCGTGCAACTCCTCGACCCGGTTATGGTCCGCGGCCAGGACCTCGCCGGAGGTGCTGTCCACCAGCACGGCGCCGATCGGCACCTCCGCACGGTCGCGCGCCGCCTCCGCCTGGCGAAGGGCAAGATCCATATAGTCGAGAGGGTGACGATCGCTCATGGCGGCACTTGAAACCGGAGCGCCGGACGGGTCAAGGCTTGTGCAAGCGGGCTTGTCCTGGCGGGGTCGATATGGTTTAGCTTCTCCGGCAAGGAGTTCTCATGAATCAACCGCTTATCGGCCTGACGCTGGATACCGACGGTCCCGCCGGGCTGTCGAAATCGGCGCGCTATGCGCTGCGGACCAATTACGCCGATGCCGTGGCCGAAGCCGGCGGCATGCCGGTGGGACTGCCGCATGCCGATGGCGCGGCCGAATCCTATGCCGACCGCCTGGACGGGCTGGTGGTCACCGGCGGCGCTTTCGATGTCGATCCCGCTCTGTTCGGCGCCGAATCCAAGCATGCGACGGTGACCCTGAAGCCGGGCCGCACCGGCTTCGAGCTCGCCGTCACCAAGGCGATGCTGGCGCGCAAGAAGCCGGTGCTCGGCATCTGCGGCGGCGAGCAATTGCTGAACGTGATCCTGGGTGGCACGCTGATCCAGCATATCGAGGACGAGGTCGGCGATTCCCTGCTGCATGAACAGCCCAATCCGCGCAACGAGCCCGGCCATGCAGTCGCAGTGGCGCCGGGCTCGCTGCTGCACAAGATCAGCGGCGAGACCGAGATCAAGGTCAACAGCGCGCATCACCAGGCGGTGAAATCCGTCGGCCCCGGCGTCGTGGTGAATGCCATCGCCAAGGATGGCGTGATCGAAGGCATCGAGGACCCGCGTTTGCCCTTCTGCATCGGCGTGCAATGGCATCCTGAATTCCGCATCAGCGGCGCCGACCGCAAGCTCTTCGAAGCCTTCATCGCAGCGGCGAAGCCGAAGTGAAGCCGCCCGAACCCACATCGTCCGAATCAGCATCCGAGGGCGAGCGCATCGCCAAGGTCATGGCCCGCGCGGGACTTTGCTCCCGCCGCGAAGCCGAAGCCTGGATCCTCGCCAGCCGCGTCAAGGTGAACGGCGTCAAGATCGCCTCGCCGGCGCTCAACGTCACCGATGACGACGTCATCACCATCGACGGCAAGCCCTTGCCGATCAAGCAGAAGACACGGTTGTGGCGCTACCATAAACCGCGCGGCCTGTTGACGGCGTCGAGCGATCCGCGCGGACGTGCCACCGTGTTCGAGAATCTGCCGGCGTCCTTGCCGCGCGTGGTTTCGGTCGGGCGGCTGGACTTGAATTCGGAAGGCCTGCTGCTGCTCACCAATGACGGCGGATTGAAGCGCCAGCTCGAACTGCCATCGACCGGCTGGGTGCGGCGCTATCGGGTGCGGGTCAATGGTCAAGTCGACCCCAGGAACCTCTCGGAACTCGGTCGCGGCGTGACCGTGGATGACGTGCGTTACGGCAAGGTTCAGGCGACGCTGGACCGGCAGAAGGGCGACAATGCCTGGCTGACCATGGCACTCAGCGAAGGCAAGAATCGCGAAATCCGCAAGCTCTGCGCGCATTTCGGCTGGACCGTCAATCGCCTGATCCGGGTTTCCTATGGCCCCTTCCAGCTCGGGCATCTCGAAGCGGGCGCGGTCGATGAAGTGGTCGGCAAGGTGCTGAAGGAACAGCTCGGCGTCGGAACCGAACGAGCCGGCAAGCCGCAAGCCGCCGGCCAAACGGAAACGAAACCGGATCATGCGGATCGACGCCGGAAGTCATAAAGGCGTCAAGCTGGCGGCGCCCGAGGGCGAGGACACGCGCCCCACCTCCGACCGCACGCGGCAAGCCGTCTTTAATATCCTTGCGCATGGATATGACGCGATCCGCGACGCCAAGGTGCTGGATGTCTTCGCCGGTTCCGGCGCGCTCGGTTTGGAAGCGCTCTCCCGCGGCGGCGATCGCGCGACTTTCATCGAGAGCGACCGCAACGCCGCCGAAGCCATCAAGCGCAATATCGCCGCCTGCAAGGAGCAGGCCCGCGCCCAGCTCTTCATCGCCGATGCGCGGAAGCCGCCGAAAGTGATTGCCGGAACCTGGGCGCCTTGCTCGTTGGTCTTCCTCGATCCGCCTTACGGCAAGGACTTGATCCCGCCTGCCCTTATCGCCCTGCGCGACGCCGGCTGGATCGCGCCCGAAGCACTGATCGTCGCCGAAATGCACCGCCGCGATGTCGTGGAAGTCGCGGGCTTTGAGCTGATCGACGACCGGAATTATGGCAAGGCGCGGATCGTGCTGCTGCGGGCGGTCTGAGGCTTGCATCACCGGACTCGCGGATAGAGCAACCCCCCCCCCAGCCCCCCCCCAACCTTGGGGGCGGGGGTCATTGAGCACCGAGCTTCAAATGTGATCCCCTCCCCCGAGATCGGGGGAGGGTTAGGGAGGGGGTTGATGCAGCCGTGATGCGTGAGGCCGGATTCCGGATAGACGGGGCCGAGACGCCTACCGCCTTCCGAACAACCGCTCGATATCCGCCAGCTTCAGCTCCACATAAGTCGGCCGGCCGTGATTGCATTGGCCGGAATGCGGCGTCGCTTCCATCTGGCGCAGCAGCGCGTCCATTTCCGGCTGGGTCAATTGCCGGCCCGCCCGCACCGAGCCGTGACAGGCCATGGTGCCGCAGATGCTTTCCAGCTTTTCCTTGAGGCTGAGCGCTGTGCCGTATTCCGCGAGCTCGTCGGCGAGATCGCGCAACAGGTCGCGCACATTGGTCGTGCCGAGCAGAGCCGGCACCTCGCGCACCACGACGGTGGCCGGGCCGAAGGATTCGATCACCAGGCCCAACTCCTCGAATTCAGCCGCGCGCGCGAGCAACCGTTCGGCGGAAGGCTGGTCGAGTTCGACCACTTCGGGTATCAGCAGTGCCTGGCGCGCGATCCCCGTATTGGCCAGCGCCTGCTTCATGCGCTCATAAACCAGGCGTTCGTGCGCGGCATGTTGATCCACAATCACGATGCCGTCGGCGGTCTGGGCGACGATATAGGTCTCATGCAACTGCGCCCGCGCGACGCCGAGCGGATAGTCCCGCAAGGCCGTGGCGTCTTGAGGCATCGTCTCCATGCGCGCCGAGGGCCGCTCCAGTTCCGGCGCCAAAGGCGCGAAAGCGGCAACGGCCTGGGCGGCGAGATGCGAAACGGGATAGCTGCTCCCGCGCGGCTGCCCCTGCCACACCGGCGCCGCCGGCGCGGAAAATCCCTGCAATGTCGCGCTGGCGACCGTGGTCGAGGCCCGGTGCCCCGCACCCGTCAGCGCATGGCGGATGCCGCCGACGATCAATCCACGCACCAAGGCCGCGTCGCGGAAACGCACTTCCGATTTCGCCGGATGCACGTTGACGTCCACATCCTCCGGCGCGCATTCGACGAACAGCGCCACCAGCGGATGGCGGTCGCGGGCGAGGAAATCCTGATAAGCGCCGCGGATGGCGCCGACCAGCAGGCGATCCCGCACAGGCCGGCCGTTGACGAAGAGATATTGCATCGTCGCGGTGGCCCGGTTCAACGTCGGCAGCCCCGCGAAGCCGATCACCCGGTGACCGTCGCGCCCGGCATCGACCGGCGCGGCGTTGTCGGCGAAATCCCGGCCCATGATGGCGGCCAGGCGTTTCAACTGCGCGGAACCCGTCTCCGCCACCAGATCGGAGGTTTCCGCGTTGAGGCGCAGCACATTGCGATCGTCATCCGCCAA
>DASYDA010000272.1:0-3462 GCA_036499865.1 Dongiaceae bacterium
CATGTCTTCCCGGATGGTCCCAGGGATCGGGGCGGTTTGCGTTATTGCATCAACTCGGCCTCGCTCCGGTTCGTCCATCGCGACGACATGAAAGCCGAGGGCTACGGGGATTACCTGAACCAAGTAGAGGACATTTGATGACCGAAGCCTTGAAATCTCAAGAACGGGCGGTTCTGGCCGGGGGCTGCTTCTGGGGCATGCAGGACCTGATTCGCCGCTATGACGGGGTGATTTCCACCCGCGTCGGCTATTCCGGCGGCGATGTGCCCAATGCGACCTATCGCAATCACGGAAGCCACGCGGAGGCCATCGAGATCGTCTTCGATCCCGCCCGGATCAGCTATCGCCGGCTGCTGGAATTCTTCTTCCAGATCCATGATCCGACGACGGTGAACCGCCAGGGCAACGATCGGGGCACGGGCTATCGCTCGGCGATCTTCTACACCAGCCCCGAGCAGAAGCAGGTCGCCGAAGACACCATCGCCGATGTGAACGCTTCCGGGCTTTGGCCGGGAAAGGTGGTGACCGAGGTTGTGCCGGTCGGCCCCTTCTGGGAGGCTGAGCCCGTGCATCAGGATTATCTCGAGCGCATTCCCCACGGCTATACCTGCCACTTCATCCGGCCGGATTGGAAACTGCCGGTCCGGAAGGATGCGGCCCCCAAGGATGTGGGAAGAGCGAGCGCTGCCGAGTAGTCCAACCCAAGCGGCGATTTATTCCGCTGCGTAATCCAGCTTCGGATACCAATCCTCACCCCGGCCTTCCGGGGTGAGGTCCAGGATGTTCCAGAGCGGGGTCGGATCGGGTGCGCCGCGCGGATCCTGGCCGGGATCCTCGGTACCGCCGAGTTCCGAGGCCCAGAAGAGCCGGACATGGCCGGCCTTTTTCGCAAAGACCAGCAATGCTGGCCATTCCTCGCCGTTCGGCGCGAGGGCGCGGTAGGCGCGCATGAAATCGTCATCGGTGCTGGTGTAGAAGGGGAGATTGCGCCAGCCGCGCTCGCGCTTGAATTCCTTTTGCCGCTCGATCGGCGAGCGGCCGATCACAGCCATGGCGACGCGCTGCTGGATGTCGCGCGCGGGCGTGTCGATGGCCCCGATGAAGGCGGTGCACATCGGGCAGGGGCGTTCGCGCTCGGGCCCGAACATCCAGAGATAGGCGACCAGGGTATCCTTGTCGCCGAACATCTCCGCCAGCGTGACGCGCTTTCCGTGCTCGCCGATGAAGCCGTAATCCGGCGAGACTTGGCCCCCCAGCGGCAGCGCACGGCGCTGCGCCGCGACCTTCTCGATCTGGCGCCTGAGTTCGATTTCTTCGACCAGCAAGGCGGTGCGTGCCTGCCGGTATTCCGTGCTTTCATTGGGAAACGGCTTGCTGGCCTTCACCGCCAGCGCGGCCGCGGGTTTGAGCTTCTGATTTCTTTCCATGAATCTCTCCGGCATTTGTCTCTTCGGGGTAGAAATTCGCCCTAGTCTGCTCAATCGAGATGATAGGGAAACCGGCTGCCATCCGGTTGGTTCCAGAAGCTCGGTGCTGCCTATTCAGGCGCCTGTGAGCCGTAATACTGCGCCACGGCGTCCATTTCCTCCGGTGTCATCCCCCGCGCGATGTTGCGCATCTGCTCGCTGATATCGTTGCGGCGGGTGCCGGTGGCGAAGGCCTCGAGCTGGGATTTGACATAGGCGGCGGGCTGGCCCTCGAGCCAGGGAGCGCCGGGCTTGTTGTCGAGGGTGCCGTGGCAGGCGCCGCAGGGCGGGATGTTGCGCATCGGCGCGCCGCTGAGGACGATCTTCGGCGCCGGCTTGTCACGATCGGGATGATAGGCGGGAAGGCGCGGCAGGAACTGGTAATAGGCGGCGACGTCGATCATGTCCTGTTCGCTGAGCGCCAGCGCGAAGGGCGTCATGATGGCGTTGACGCGCGCGCCGGATTTGAAATCCAGGAGCTGCTTGTAGATCGCATTGGCATATTGCCCGCCGAGATTGGGCGAGTCCGCGCGGCTGATTCCGGTGGGGCCATGGCAGATGGCGCATTGATGGGCGAGAGTCGCGCCGCGCCCGATGGATTCGGCGTCGGGATGCTCCAGCAGGGTCGCGGTCATCACCACATTCGAGATCTTGTAGTCGGGCTCGACCGGCGCGGTGCTCGATGGCGTCCGGGCGATGCCGGCCGCGCTGCAGATCGCATCCCAAATGCCGGCCAACTTCAGATCCGGCTGGGCATAGGGGAGGATCACAAGCCCGAACAACGCCGCCACCGCGAAAACGATCGCGGTCACCGCTATGCCGGTGACGACCCAGCGGTCGCGGGGCCAGCGATCTCGGGGAGAAACGCGATGTTCCGCGCTCACGGCTGCGACCCCACATAAATGGCCGGCACCGCGGTGTCCGGCCGCGCGATGAGCTGCGCGATCGGGAAGCCGTAATTGGTGAGGGTGAGGCCGATCATCAGCGTCAACCACAGCCCAAAGCCGTTGAGCGCTGCCGGCACCGCGACCGGCGGATGGACCGCGACGCTGAAGCGATAGGGCGCCGCCTCGGTCCGCGGCGCCATCTGGCCGCGGATCAGCACGATAAAGAAGAGAAGTCCCGACACGACCAGGATGAGGCCGCCGATGGCCGAGAGCATCACCGAGATGGCCTCGGGCTGCAGCCCCGGATCGCTGTAGTCGTAGAAGGCCATGCGGCGCGGCATGCCGAGGATGCCGACCCAGTGCCAGGGGAAGGTCGTCACCATCATGCCGATGAACCAGAGCCAGAGCTGTGCCCGCATCAGTTTCAGGCTCTCCAGGGCGCGGCCGGTGATATGCGGCCAGAGATCATAGGCGATGGCGAAATACATGATCACGATGGCGCCGCCGAAGATCAGGTGGAAGTGGCCGGTGACCCATTGCGTGTTGTGGATCGTGGTGTTGAGCTGATAGCTCATATTGATGATTCCGCCGGCGCCGCCGAAACCCAGCATGACGAAGGAGAAGGCCGCCGCCAGCATGATGGGATTGTGCCAGGGCAGGACCTTCAGCCAGCCGAGCGCGCCTTTGCCGCCGCGCAGGCGCGCCGCGATCTCGACCGAGGCGCAGATGGTGAAGACGGTGAGCAAGGTCGGCAGCGTGACCAAAGCGGTGAAGGCCGAATGGATGAATTTGAAGCCGGCGCCCACCTGCGGGTCCTCGAAGGTGTGGTGAATGCCGATCGGCATCGCCACCACCAGGAAAAGGACGAAGGAGATCCTGGCCATCGTATCGCTGTAGAGTTTGCCGCCGATCGCCCGCGGCACGATCGTGTAATAGGCGATATAGGTCGGTATCAGCCAGAAATAGACGATGGCGTGCAGCGACCAGGAGAACAGCACGCGCGACAATCCGGCGTCGATCGTGGATCGGAGGCCGAGCGCCACCGGGATGATCTGGAAGATCAGTTCCATCGCGGCGCCCACGGCGGTCCAGGCCCAGAGATAGGAGCC
>DASYDA010000273.1:0-1946 GCA_036499865.1 Dongiaceae bacterium
CACGGAAATTAACCTTCGACTACCGATGGGAGAGTTGTTGACAGCGCCCGGCCGCTCTTCCATTTCTTCTGTGACTGAAGAAAACAATCCATGACCCAAAGGCAGATGAACCGCCCAATTCTCGAGCAGGCCGGCCATCAGACGCGAGACCGTATTCTCCGCGCGCTGCGGGTGCATGGCCCTCAGGCCCGCGTCGATCTCAGCTCCATTGTGGAAATGAGCGCCGCCACCGTCTCCGGCGTGACCGGCGATCTGGTGCGCGCCGGCGTGATGCGGGAAAGCCTGGAACGCGATGGCGCTGGAGAGACCGGCCGCAGCCGCGGCCGCCCGAAAGTAATCATCGAATTGGTCCCCGAGACGGCACATGTCATTGCGGTCAAGCTCTCCATCAACGAGATCCAGGTGGCGGTGGGCGACTTCGCCGGCAACACCGCCCGGGCGGAGAACCATACCCTCGATACCCGTGGCCTCTCGGCGGCGGAGGTCGTCGAGGTCCTGGGCGGGGCCATTGCACGCTGCCAATCGAAAATGGCGATCGGCTACGGGCCTTGTCTCGGCATCGGCATCGCCGTTCAAGGCCTGGTGCAGGATTCCGATATCATCGCCTGGAGCCCGGCGCTCGGCGTCCGCGGCGTGGATATCGTGCAGCCGCTGACGCAGCGGTTCGGCCTCCCCATCCACGCCGCCAACGACGCCAATTGCATCGCCCTCGCGATCCGCAACCGGCCGGAATTCCAGACCACCGACAACATGGCCGTGCTCATGCTGGGCACCGGCGTCGGCATGGGCCTGATCGTCGGGGGCAAGGTCTATTCCGGACCTACCGGTGCCGCGGCGGAATTCGGGCATACGAAATACCAGATCGACGGCCCATTCTGCCATTGCGGGCGGCGCGGCTGCATCGAGAGCTTCGTCGGCGACTACGCGCTTTATCGGGATGCGCGGGCCATGCTCGATTTGCCCAACACTGACGCTTTGCATCCTTCGGAAGAGCAGATGCAGGCGCTGTGCGATCTTGCCGCGCGTGGCGATCGCGTGGCGCTGGGCCTGTTCGAGCAGGCGGGACGCGCGCTTGGCTTCGGCCTCACCAACCTGATCGCATTGATCAGCCCCAGTCTGATCCTGGTTTCGGGAAGTGGTGTGCGAGCTTATGAATATTTGGAACCCAGCATGCGGCAAAGCTTGAACGACGCGCTGGTTGAAACCTTGCTCGCGAATACCCGGATCCGGCCCTATCCCTGGAACGAGGACCTTGCCTTGCGCGGCATTATCGCACAGGTGCTCGACAGCGTGCCCTTTCAACAACATTGACAGCTCAGCAACGCTGACAGCGCAAGCATCGCAGTGTACTTTGCCTGCACAGAACATAACCTCCCGGAGAATGTGACATGGCGGCAAAGAAACGGATCGGTCTGGTCGGCGCTGGCCTGATGGGGCATGGCATCGGAAAAAATCTGCTGGCGAAGGGTCATAGCCTCTCCGTGCTGGCGCATCGGAATCGCAAACCCATCGAGAGCCTGATCGGCCTGGGCGCAACCGAAGCCAAGACCGCGCGGGAAGTCGCCGCCAACAGCGATATCGTCTTTCTGTGCGTCACCGGCTCGCCCCAGGTCGAGGATGTCGTCTATCGCAAGGACGGTCTGCTGGAAGGCATGCATGCCGGCATGATCGTAGCGGATTGCAGCACCGCCGAGCCAAGTTCCACGGAAAAAGTCGCCATCGATATCGCCAAGCATGGAGGGCGCTTTGCCGACACGCCGATGACCCGAACTCCCAATGAAGCGGAAGCCGGCAAGCTCGGCCTAATGACCGGCGGCGATGACGCCACGCTTGCGGAATTGCGCCCGGTGCTCGATTGCTTCGCGGACACCATCATCCATGCCGGCGGTGTCGGCGCCGGCCATCGCCTGAAACTGATCAACAACTTCGTCGCGCTGGGCACGGCT
>DASYDA010000274.1:0-4994 GCA_036499865.1 Dongiaceae bacterium
GAGACGCTCACCGGCGTCATCCACTGCTTCACCTCGACCCAGAAGCTGGCCGATGCGGCGCTGAAGCTCGGTTTCTATATCTCCCTTTCCGGCATCGTCACCTTCAAGAACGCCGAAGATCTGCGCAACGTGATCCGCTCGGTGCCGCTCGACCGGCTCCTGGTTGAGACGGATTCACCCTATCTCGCGCCGGTGCCGAAGCGCGGCAAGCGCAACGAACCTGGTTTCGTGAAACATACCGCCGACTTCGCCGCCGACCTCTTCGGCCTCGCCCCCGAGGCCTTCGCCGCCACGACCACGGAGAATTTCCGCCGCTTGTTCAAGAAAGCGCGGGTGGCGGCGTGAGCGCGGCCGCATCATGAAAGTCACCATCCTCGGCTGCGGCGGTTCCGGCGGTGTGCCGCTGATCGGGCCGGAATGGGGCTCCTGCAATCCGGAGAACTCGAAGAACCGGCGCCGCCGCGTTTCCATCCTGGTGCAGCATGACGGCGCCAATATCGTGCTCGACACCTCGCCGGATTTCCGCGCCCAGATGCTGGATGCCGGAGTGGGGAAGCTCGATGCCATCCTCTACACTCACGATCACGCGGACCATACCCAAGGGATCGACGATGTCCGCTTCATGCGGAGCTATGCGAAGGGGCAGTTGATCCCGGCTTATGGTGCATCGGCAACCCTGGGGACCTTGACCGCGCGGTTTCCCTATATCTTCAAACAGAACACCGAGGGCTCCGGTCATCTCTACAAGCCGTTTCTGGAGCCGAAGCTGGCCGACGCGCCCTTCGATCTCGCCGGCCTCAAGGTAACGCCCTTCGAGCAAAGCCATGGCTTCGGCACCAAGACCCTCGGTTACCGCCTCGGTCCTGTCGCCTATTCGACCGATGTCGTTGAGTTGCCTGAAGCGGCCTTTGAAATCCTGGCTGGGCTCGATCTCTGGGTGGTCGATTGCCTGCGCTTCGAGCCGCATATGACCCATGCCCATTTCGACAAGACCATGGGCTGGATCGAGCGCCTGAAGCCGAAGCACGCGATCCTCACGCATATGAACCATATGGTCGATTACGACGTGATCCGCGCCAAATGCCCGCCGGGCGTCGAGCCGGGCTATGACGGGCTCGCGGTCGAAGTTCCCACCGCTTAGCCGCTTTACTCGCCCGCGGGGACGGGGGCGGGCGTCTTCTTCGCATTCCCGATGCGGTGCCGGCTGAGCCAGCGATTGACCCGGTCGAGATAGAGATAGACGACCGGTGTGGTGAACAGCGTCAGCATCTGGCTCACCACAAGGCCGCCGACCATCGTATAGCCGAGCGGCTGGCGCAATTCCGATCCGGTTCCATGGCCGATCGCCAGCGGCAGGGCGCCGAGCAGCGCCGCCATGGTCGTCATCATGATGGGCCGGAACCGCAGCAGGCATGCCTGGCGGATCGACTGCTCGGGCGTCATGCCTTGCACGCGTTCCGCGTGGATCGCGAAATCGACCATCATGATGCCGTTCTTCTTCACGATACCGATGAGCAGGATGATTCCGACCAGTGCGATGATCGAAAGGTCGAAATGGAAGAGCATCAGCATCAGCAAAGCCCCCATGCCGGCGGAGGGCAGGGTGGAGAGAATCGTCAGCGGGTGGATATAGCTCTCATAGAGCACGCCGAGGATGATGTAGACCGTGAGGATCGCCGCCAGGATGAGATAAGGCTCGGTCCGCAGCGAATCCTGGAAGGCCTGCGCGTTGCCCTGGAAGGAGCCGAGCAGAGCCCCCGGCGCGCCGATCTCCGCCACCGCTTTCTGGATCGCGTTGACGGCGTCGCCCAGCGCCACGTTCGGCCCCAGGTTGAAGGATAGGGTGACGGCGGGGAACTGTCCCTGGTGGCTGATCGAGAGATAGCTCACCTTGTGCGTGCTGTATTTCGCGAAGGTCGAGAGCGGCACCTGCTGCCCGGTGATGGGCGAGGTAAGATAGAGATGATTGAGCGTGTCGGGCACGCCCTGCAGCTTCGGGTCGATCTCCAGGACGACGTGGTAGCTGCTCCGCTGCGTGAAATACTGGGTCACCTGGCGCTGCCCGAAGGCGTCGTTCAGCGTCTGGTCGATGAGCTCCGGCTGGATGCCGAACCGCGCCGCCTGATCGCGGTCGATGGTCAGCGAGAGCGTTCCACCCTGGGTTTGCTGGTCCGTCGCGACATCGCGGAGCTGTGGGAGGGTCTTCAGCTTGGTGACGATCTTCGGCGCCCAGGTGTTGAGCTCGTCGATATCGGCGTCTTGCAGGGTGTACTGATACTGCGTTCGCGACAGCCGGCCGCCGACATTGAGATCCTGCGCCGCCTGCATGAACAGCGAAATGCCCTGGATCTTGGCCAGTTGCGGCCGAAGGCGGGCGATCACTTGGTCGGCGCTGGACGCACGCTGGTCCCGCGGCTTCAGCGTGATCACCACGAGGCCGGTGTTGAACGGCCGGTTGCCGCCGATCGCCGAGCCCCAGCTCGCGATGTCCCGGTCCTTGGAGATCACGTCCAGGACCTCCTGCTGCAGCCGCGACATTTCCGCGAAGGAGACGTCCTGTGCCGCCTCGGAGAAGCCGGTGATGGTGCCGGTGTCCTGCTGCGGGAAGAAGCCCTTCGGCGCCAGCACATAGAGGTATCCGGTGGTGAACAGGGTCAGGAAGAACACCGCGAGCGTGATGCGGCGATGCCGCAGCACAATGTCGAGGCCGTGCTCATAGAGCGACAGCATGCCGGAGAAGAAGCCTTCGACCAGCATGTAGAGGCGGCCATGGCGGCGATGCTTCTCGTCGCGCAGGAAGATCGCGCACATGGTCGGCGTCAGTGTCAGGGAGACGATAGCGGAGATCGCGATGGTCATCGTCACCGTCACGGCGAATTCCCGGAACAGCCGTCCCACGATGCCGCCCATGAGCAAAAGCGGAATGAAGACCGCCACCAGCGATACGCTGATGGAGATGATCGTGAACCCGATCTCGCCGGCGCCCTTGATCGCTGCCTCGCGCGGGGCCATCCCTTCCTCGATATGCCGGTAGATGTTCTCCAGCATCACGATGGCGTCGTCCACCACGAAGCCGACCGCAATGGTGAAGGCCATCAGCGAGAGGTTGTCGAGGCTGTATCCCACGACGAACATGAGACCGGCCGTGGCCACCAGGGCCAGGGGCACGGTGATCCCCGGGATGACGGTGGCCCAGAAGTTACGCAGGAATATGAAGATCACCATGACGACCAGGACGATGGTGATCAGCAGGGTCCAGTTGACGTCCTGGACCGAGGCGCGGATCGTCGCCGTGCGATCCAGGATCTTGTCGACCTTGATGGCGGGCGGCACCGACAGCATGATCTGCGGCAGCCGCGCCTCGACGTGCGACACCGCGTCGATCACATTCGCGCCCGGCTGCTTGTAGATGATGAGCAGTACGCCGCGCTTGCCGTTGCCCCAGGCGGCCACCTTGCTGTTCTCCGGCCCGTCGACGGCGACGCCGATGTCGCGCACGCGGATTGGCGCGCCCTTGCGATAGGCGATCACTACGTCGTTCCAGGGCGATGCGGTGGTGAGCTGGTCGTTGTCGTAGATGGTGAAATTCCGGGTGGCGCCGTCGATGGAGCCTTTCGCGGCATCAACGGTGACAGTGGAGATCACGTTGGCGACATCCGGCAGCGACAGGCCGAGGGCGGCGAGCTTGGTCGGGTTGATCTGCACGCGCACGGCAGGCTTCTGCTGCCCGCCGACCACCACCTGGGCGATGCCGGGCAGCTGCGAGACCTGCTGCGCCAGCACGTTCTCCGCATAATCGTCGATCGCCGTCAGCGGCATCACGTCCGAATGGACGATATAGGCCAGCATCGGCGGATCCGCGGGATTGACCTTGCGGTAAGAGGGCGGGCTCGGCAGGTCTTTGGGGAGTTGACCGGCGGCGGCGTCGATGGCGGCCTGGATGTCCTGGGCCGCGGCGTCGATATTGCGGTCGAGATCGAACTGGACGGTCACCTGCGTGCTGCCGAGCTGGCTGGTCGAGGTCATCTGCGAGACGCCGGGAATGTCGGAGAATTGCTGCTCGAGCGGCGTGGCGACGGTCGATGCCATGGTCTCCGGGCTGGCGCCGGGCAGGGAGGCGGAGACCGAGATGGTGGGGAAGTCCACTTGCGGCAGCGGGGCCACCGGTAGAAGCGGATAGGCGACCGCGCCGGCCAATAGCACGCCGAGCATGATCAGCGACGTCGCGATCGGACGCTCGATGAACCTTGAGGAGATGTTCACCGCAGGACCTGCGCCGAGGGGACCTGCGCCGAAGGGTCATGCGCCGGGGTTGCGGCGCTGGTCTTCACCGGGGCCGGCTGGACCGCGATGCCGGGCTGCAATCGGTACTGGCCGGCGGTCACCACCTGTTCGCCGGAGGTGAGGCCGCTGGCGACCACCGCGACGCCTCGGCTATTGACGCCGACCGTGATCGGTCGCGCCTCGATGGTGTCGTTCGGCTTGATGACATAGGCGAACAAGCCGTCCGGACCGCGCTCCACCGCCGCGGAGGGAATGGTCAGGGCGTTGTGCTGGGTTTGCAGCAGAAGCTGGACATTGACGAACGCGCCGGGCCAAAGCGTGTTGCTCCGATTGGGGAACTCGGCCTTGAACCGCGCCGTGCCGGTGGTCTGATCGATGACATTGTCGATCAGCGTCACCTTGCCATGGTCGAGCACGGTCGTGTTGTCGCTGGCCAAAGCCGTAGCCTGCACCGTGTCCGCCGCCATCGCCTTGGCTACGGCGGGCAGGTTCTCTTCCGGCAAGGTGAAGACGACCGAGATCGGATGGATCTGCGTGATGACCACGATGCCCGCCGTATCTGTCGCATGCACGTTGTTGCCCTGATCGACCAGGCGGAACCCGGTGCGGCCGTCCAGCGGCGACTTGATCGTCGTGTAGTCGAGCTGGGTCCGCGCATTGTCGATGGCCGCCTGGTCGCCCTGCAGCACCGCCTGAGCCTGGGCGACCAA
>DASYDA010000275.1:0-12326 GCA_036499865.1 Dongiaceae bacterium
TCGGCATGGGCAGACAGAGTCGCCAGCGCCATGACGGCGCCCGCGACGATGCTGCCTAGGATAGTCTTCTTCATGTCTTTTCCTCTTCCCGTAAGGCTGCCGATCGTCAGCCCGAAACGCTCCCCGCGTCCGCCGCAGTCCGTAATTTTCGGTACTGCTCATTCGGCCATTCTGCGAGCCGATCGGCGACAGTGCGAAGACTAGCATAGCGGATTCAGGCTTGGGTAGCCGGAACGCTGCGCGTAAACGACAATTCTGTCTGACAAATCCGCGATCGTGGCGGGATCGTTAAGCCCCGCCCGGCCGCCTCAGTTCCGGGCTAGGAAGGTCGCCATCCGGTCCATGGCCATACCCAGACGTTCGGTGCTTTGGGCGTAACAAAGCCGGAGATAGCCCTCTCCACCCGCGCCGAAGGCGGTTCCCGGGGCCAAGCCGACCCGACCCTCGGTGACCAATCTCTTACAGAAATCGGTCGCATCGCCCATATCGGCGACCCGCAGCATGAGATAGAACGCCGCCTCCGCCGGAATGACCTGGACGCGGTTCATATGGTTCAGTCGTTCCACCACAAGGTCCCGGCCCTGCCGGCAGCGCTGCACCATCCATTTCACCCAATCCTCGCCCTGGTTCAGGGCCGCGACACAACCGCGCTGCAGGAAGGTCTGGCCGCCGGAGGTGTTGTATTCGATCAGCATCTCGATCTTATGCATGATCGCCGCCGGCGCCACCATCCAACCTTGGCGCCAGCCGGTCATGGCCCAGGTCTTCGAGAAGCTGTTGACCACGAAGAGCGGATCGTCGGGCTCGGATATCTCCAGGAACGAAGGCGCGATCGGCCGGTCATAGATCAGCCGTGCATAGACCTCGTCGGCGATGATGGCGATGCGGCGCTTGCGTGCGAATTCCAGCAAGGCATGGCGCTGCTCGTCCGGCATGACCCAACCCGTGGGATTGCCGGGCGTCGCCAGATAGATCGCCTTGGTGCGGCTGTCGCAAGCGGCGAACAGCTTCTCGATATCGAGATGCCAGCCCTTCTCGTCACCGACCAGTGCCACCTCACGCGCCTCGGCGCCCAGCACTTCAATACAGGCGAAGATGTTCGGCCAGACCGGCGTCACACAGACCGCATTGTCGCCGGCGCCGCAGAGCACCTGGATGATCATCATCATCGCGTTCATGCCGCTGGAGGTGACGGCGATCCGCTCATCGGCGATCGCGATGCCGTAATGGCGCATATGATAGTCGATCAGCGCCTGGCGCAATTCGGGAATGCCGCGCTTATAGGTATAGAAGGTCTCACCGTCATTCATCGATTTGGCGGCGGCGTCGCAGATGAAACGGGTGGTCGGCAGATCGCCCTCGCCAACCCAGAGACCGATCACGTCGGGTACGGAAAAGCCCATATTCCAAACTTCGACGATGCCGGAATCCCGCAGCCCGGAGATCTCGGGACGCACCTGGAACTTCATGGCGTCGAAATTGTGCTTCGGCGTCGTATTCATACGCAGGGCCTTTCTGGAATTCCGGCGGCAGCGCCCGAAGAGAACGCTGCGACACCGGAGATGAGAATGGCGGAGAATATCTCATGCGATCTTCGACGGTCCAGACCCGAGAAAGAGCCTGCCGCGGCGCAACGATTTTGAATTCATCCGGCGCCGGGCTATGCTGGAGCACAAATATCGGGCGGAAACGATGCGTGGCTGGGTCTGGCTGTTGGTGGTGGTGGTTCTGGGGGGCGTGGTTCTGCTGGCGGCACAGGCCGTACCGGGAACCACGGCCGATGCGGCCCATGGCGGCGACAAGCAGATGCGCCTCATCTACCTTCTGGTGATTCTCGCCGCGCTCAGCACCGGGGTCGCGGCGCGCCTGCAGGCAAAACCCGGCAGCACATTGGCGCATATCGGCGCCTGGGTCTTGATCTTCGCCGCCGTGATCATGGTTTACAGCTTTCGCAATGACGTGGGGGCGCTCCAGGACCGTTTCCTGGCCGAGCTGGTTCCCGGCCGGGGCCAGACCGTCGAGGGGGGCGGCGCGGTCGCATTTCCGCGCGATGAGGACGGCCACTATCACGTTTACGCAACGGCGGACGGCGCCGAGATCCCGTTCATGATCGATACCGGCGCCACCGACGTGGTGCTGACGCCGGCGGATGCGCGCCTCATGGGGCTCGACCCCGCGCGTCTCGACTATACGAGGGTCGCCGACACCGCCAACGGCCAGGTCCGCGGCGCTCCCATTCTCATCAACAATTTCAAGCTGGGGCCGATCACCGTGCAGAGCCTGCCGGCGGTGGTAAACGAAGCCGATATGCCGATTTCGCTGCTCGGCATGGAATTCCTGAACCGGCTGAAATCCTATCGCGTCGAGGATGACCGCCTCACGCTTCAGCAATAGCAATCAGCGCCGGAACGCGGCCACGATCTCCACATGCGCCGACCAGACGAACTGGTCGACAATGACCATGTCCTTCAAACGGAATCCGCCATCGATCAGGATGCGGGCATCCCGGGCGAAGCTCGCCGGATTGCAGGAAACCGCGACCGCGCGCTTCAGCCGCGCGCGCACCAGAATTTCCGACTGGCTCTTCGCGCCGGCGCGCGGCGGATCGAACACCACGCAGTCGAACGGCCGCAATTCCTCCGGCGATACCGGCGAGGAATCGAGATTGCGCGATTGCGCGGTGACGCGGCCGGAAAGCCCCGAATGGTTGGTGGCTGCCATGACCGCGGCGACGGCGGGTTTCGAGGTTTCGAAAGCCGCCACTTTCCCGACCTTGGCCAGTGGAAAGGTGAAGGTGCCGCAACCGGCATAGAGATCGGCGATGGATTTGGCGCCTGCTGCGAAGCCGGTGACCGCTTCCGCCAAGGCAGCCTCCCCGGCCCCACTCGGCTGCAAGAATGCGCCGGCCGGCAGATCGACGGAGATCCCGGCGAAGTTCACTTTCGGCACGGCATGCTGGGCCAAGGGCTCCGGCTCGCCACGCCCCTGTTGCCAGGAGAGCCTTGCAATCGGCGCCTTGGATGCCGCATCGGTCAATGCACGCCGCCGTTCCAGCGGCTGCGGTGATTCGATCAGGACATCCAGGCCGGTTTCCGTCTCCGTGGCCGTGACGGTGGCCGTTTGTCCGGTTCCCAGAGCCAGATCCGCCAGCGACCGCAACAGCGGCAATTGCGCGGTCAGGCTCGGCGTCAGCACGTGGCAGGTCGCGATCGGGACGATCTCCTGGCTCTCCGGGGCATGAAAGCCGAACAGGAGCGCGCCGCCCGCGCGCTTGGCCGCGAAACTGGCGCGACGGCGCGTATTCGGCGGGGTCTCCACGAACCGCGTATCGGCCGGGATTTCGATCCCGCGCTGCTGCATCGCCTTGACGACCAATCCCCGTTTCCAGTCGCGATAAGCGGCGCGATCCAGATGCTGCAGCATGCAACCGCCGCAGACGCCGAAATGCGGGCACGGGGCTGCTATTCGAAGCGGGCTGACGGTGACGGTATCGATCAACTGCGCCGACCAGCCTTCGCCCCGCCGTTCGGTGATTTCGACCTCGACTTTTTCGCCCGGCAAGGCAAAGGGCACATAGACGCGCTCGCCTGCGACTTCGGCGATGCCGTCACCCTGGGCGCCAAGTTCGGTAATCTCGAGAGGGCCGGATATCCTGGGGGGCTTGCGATCGTTCATGATGTGCGCCGCGCCGCGATCAGAAATTCCTTGTTGCCCTCGGGCCCCAGGATCGGGCTTTCGGTGATGCCGATCACCGTCCAGCCGGGGAGTGCCGCGAACCAGGCCTCGATCCGCGCGCAGACCTCGCTGTGCAGTTCCGGATCGCGGACCACGCCACCCTTCCCCACCCGATCCGGGCCGACTTCGAATTGCGGCTTGATCAACGCCACGCACCAGGCATTCGCTGCGGCAAGGCCCAAGGCGGCCGGCAGCACGGTTTCGAGGCCGATGAAGCTGGCATCGCAGACGATCACATCGGCAGGATCCGGGATCCGGTCACGGCCGAGATTGCGCGCATTGGTCCGTTCCATCACCACGACCCGCGGATCCTGGCGCAGCTTCCAGGCGAGCTGGCCATGGCCGACATCGATGGCATAGACCTTCGCCGCGCCGTGGGTCAGCAGGACATCGGTAAACCCGCCGGTCGATGCACCGACATCGATCGCGGTCCGTTCCTTGGGATCGAGGGAGAAGTGTTCCAGGGCATGCGCCAGCTTCATCCCGCCTCTGGAGACCCAGGGATGATCGCTGCCTTTTACCGTAAGTTCGGCATCCCGCAAGATGAGATCGCCCGCTTTGTCGATCCGCCGCGTGCCGGAATAGACCAGCCCCGCCATGATCATCGCCTGCCCCCGCGCCCGGGTCGGCGCCAGGCCGCGATCGACCAGCATCTTATCGACGCGCTCCTTGCCGGAAGCAGATCTTGGGCCGGAAGCAGATCTTGGGCCGGAGGCAGACCTGGGGCCGGCGGAAGACTTCGGGCTGCTAGACGGCACTGAACGGCACGGGGTTGTTCGGCGTCAGGCCGCGCGTCAGGCGCCGGGAAAGACTCTCGAAACGAAGCGTGAGCAGCCCGCCCGCCGCCAGCAGGCCGACAAAAAGCCCGAGCCAGACACCCCGAACGCCGACGCCGAGCGGAAAGGCCAGCAAAGCGCTGCTGCCGAAACCGGCCACCCAATATCCAATGAAGCAGATCGCCATGGGAACGCGGGTATCCTTCAGGCCGCGCAACGCGCCGATCGCCGTGCTCTGGATGCCGTCCACCACCTGAAACAGGGCGCCGATCGGCATGATCAGCAAAGCGGTCGCCAGTGCCGCCTGATTGGCCGGGTCGTGAATATCGAAATAAAGACCGATGAGTTGCCGGGGAAACAGGACCATGACGCAGCCGGTGCCCAACATCCAGACGATCCCCACGCCGATCGCCACGAAGCCGGCGCGGCGCGCACCGGCCGGATCGCCGGCGCCGGTGCAGAAGCCGACCCGGACTGTCGCCGCCTGGCTGAGGCCATAGGGGATCATGTAAGAGACCGAGGAGATGCTGATGACCGCCGTATGGGCGGCGATCGCATCGGCGCTGATCCATGCCATCATCAGGCTCGAGGCGAGGAACATGCCGGTCTCGAAACCATAGCTGGCGCTGACCGGCCAGCCGACATGGAATAGATCCTTCAGCACGGTCCAATCCGGATGCAGCAGTTCCGTGAGCACACGATAGCTGGCGAGCACGTGGTGGCGCTGCGCATAGACCAACATCGCGATGAGCTGCGTCCAACTCGCCACCGACCAGGCGATGCCGATGCCGGTGACACCGAGCGCCGGCGCACCGAGATTGCCGTAGAGGAACAGCCAGTTGCTGCCGATGGCGACGACAAGCGACAGGATCGAGATGACCACCACGATCCGCGTTCGCCCGAGCACGGTCGCGAAATTACGCAGCGCCGTGTACCACAGCAACGCCGGAACGCCTGGGATGCCGGCATAGAGCATGCCGCGGATCATCGCGACGATATCGGCTTCGTAGCCGGCGGCCGTCAGGATGCTCGGGATCACCAATATCGCCAGGATCACCGGCACCGCGAGCAAGGTCGCAAGCCAAAGCCCCTGCCGTGCAACCCGGGTCACCATCTGATTGTCTTCGGCGCCGTCCGCGTGGGCGCCGAGCGCCGCGACGCTGGAAAGCACGCCCATCGCCAGCAATTGCGGCGTGAAGAGCAGATGCGATCCAAGCCCCTCGGCGCCGAAAGCACGCGTGCCGAGCTTGCCGGCCATCACCGCATCCGCCACCACGATGGCGATTTCGGCCAGGAATGCGGTTGCGATCGGCGCAGCAAGACGCACGGTCGCCGAGATTTCGGCAGCCCACTTGCCCCGGTTCACATCGCCGGAACCGGTTATGGAGGGTCGATCCCGCATTTCCGTTCCGTCAGCTTTTACGCGAAATTACGAATTCAGTCATCCAGCGCAGCGGATCCGCCTTGGCGCCGAACGATTCCAGATGCGCATTGGCCTGGCTGCCCAACATCTTCGCCTGCTCCCGCGCCCGTTCCAGCCCCAAAATGGAAACGAAGGTCGCCTTGCCGGCCGCCGCATCGGCGCCCACCGGTTTTCCGGTGACATCCGCATTGCCCTCGGCGTCCAGGAGATCGTCGACGATCTGAAAGGCCAGCCCGAGATCGTGGGCATAGGAATTAAGCGCGTGGCGCGCCTGCGGTCCGGCATGGCCGAGGATGGCGCCCGCCTCGCAGGAGAAGGCGATGATGGCGCCGGTCTTCATCCGTTGCAGCCGGGTGATCGCGCCGATATCGAGTTCCTCGTTCTCGGCATCGAGGTCGATCATCTGCCCGCCGACCATGCCGGCCATCCCGCCCGCCACCGCGAGGGCATGCACCAGCTCGGCGCGCACGCCGCCATCGGGATGCGTCTCCGGATGCGAGAGCACTTCGAAGGCAAGCGTCAGCAAGCCGTCGCCGGCAAGGATCGCAGTCGCCTCGTCGAACTCCTTATGGGCGGTCGGCCGGCCGCGACGCAGATCACTGTCGTCCATCGCGGGCAGATCGTCGTGGACCAGGCTATAGCAATGCAGCATCTCGACCGCCGCCGCGGCGCGCAGAGCATAGCTTGGCGCTACATTGAACAAAGCGGCGCTGTTGACCACGAGATAGGGCCTGATGCGCTTGCCGCCGCCCATGGTGGCGTAGCGCATCGCCTCGACGACACGGGATTCCGATCCGGTCACCGACGGAATGAGTTCATCCAGCAGACGGTTGGCCGAGCTCGCGGCCTCGTTGAGCGCTCGTTCGATATGCTGCACGTCGGTTTCCTGTTGCGACCGGCGACCTGTCTCGGTGGCCGCCCAAATTGATTGAAGATATAGACGTCTATTCCAGATCCGCGGGCTTGGTGCCGACCGATCCGTCCGCGCCCAATACGATCTTCTCCACTTTCATCTGCGCCTCGCGCAGCTTGGCTTCGCAATGGCGTTTCAGAAGCGCACCGCGTTCATAGGAACGTATCGCATCCTCGAGCTTGTTGTCGCCGCGCTCAAGCCGCTTCACCAGGTCCTGCAATTCCGAGAGCGCGTCCTCGAAGCCGAGACTTGCGATATCCGCCGGAATCTTCGCATCGGCGCCCTTGCTTTCGGCCATGTCGTTCTCCAAAGAATTCGGTGCGACGTTGTCGGATCGGCCGACCGCAAGGCGGCACGGCCCCGCCCCCGGGCGCGAATCGCGGGCATTCTAGCCAGCCGGTCCACCCCTGCCAAGCGTGCGCAAATATAGTATTTTCAATGAGATAATATCGGAATCGTGATCCGAAAAGCGATCAGGCCGCCATCAGCGCCCGGACATGCGCGGCGGCGCTTTCCGCCAAGGCTTCCAGATCGTAGCCGCCCTCCAGCGTGGAGATCACGCGTCCCTGGCATTGTGCTTCGGCGACGGCGCAGAGCCGCTGGGTAGCCCAGGCATAATCCTCCGTCTCGAATTCGAGCGAGGCCAAGGGATCCCGGCGATGGGCGTCAAAACCGGCCGAGATCAGCAGCAGTTCGGGGCGGAAATTCTCCAGGGCCGGGATGATGATCTCATCCATGGCCCTCCGGAATTCCTTGGAGCCCGCGCCCGGCGGCAGGGGCGCATTGCAGATGTTTCCCACCCCGCACTCACCTCTGGCTCCGGTGCCCGGATAGAGCGGCATCTGGTGGGTCGAGGCGAAAAACAGACCCGAATCCCGATCGAACATATGCTGCGTGCCATTGCCGTGGTGGACATCGAAATCCATCACGGCCACACGCTGCAGACCGTGTACGGCCCGCGCTTCGGCCGCGCCTATGGCGATGTTGTTGAAAACACAGAATCCCATCGCGGTATCGCGTTCGGCGTGATGCCCCGGCGGCCGGACCGCGCAAAATGCATTCTTGAACTCGCCGCGAAGCACGGCGCCGACGGCCTCGGTGACAGCGCCGGCGGCGCGGAGCGCGGCCTCGCCGGATGCCGGCGAGACGACCGTATCGCCGTCCAGATTGACCCTGCCGCTGCCGGGAATGGCGGCCAGCACCTCTTGCACGTAACCGGCGTCATGCACGCGCTCGATCTGAGCCTCTGCGGCAAGCGGCGCCTCACGCCATTGCAGCGCCTGGAACGCATCGGTCTTTAACGCCTGCAAGACGGCGGAGAGCCGCTGCTTGCGTTCCGGATGGCCCGGGCCGGTATCGTGCTCCAGGCAAATGGCATGCGTATAGAGCGCCGTCGTCACTGGGCGTTGTCCCCTCCGGAGCCGCCGCCGCTCTGGCCGCCGCTGTTGTCGGCCGCCGGCTGGGCGGCGGGCTGGGCCGCGACGCGCCGCAAGGTCACCGTCATGTTGGATTCTTCCCACATGACGAAATCCGGATTCTTGGGCGACCATTCGGCGGTCGCAAATTTCTGGCCCAGGCAGGTGATCGTGACCATGACGTTCTTTTGACCCTTGGAAGACGCAAAGGTCGGATTGCTACAGGCGCCCGTGGTGAAACCGGTGACCGAGGAACGGTTGACCCGCATGAGTTTCCCGGCCGGCGCCGAGGCCGCAGACGATCCCACGGCATTCTCCGTGCGCCAGAGCCCAGTCACCGAATCCACCGGATCTGTGGCGGCGGAAGCCTGGTCCTGGGCCAGTGCCGAGCCGGATGACAGAAAGCAAGCGAGCAACGTCGCCGAGAGGGTCTTTGAAAGCATCAGTTCTGTTTCCACCAGGTCTTGATACCGAAGCACATAAGGATTGCCCATCCCAACAACATCAGCATTCCGCCGAACGGCGTCACGAAAACCAGCCAATGCCATTGCAGCAAAGCGAGCGCATAAAGGCTGCCCGAGAATAGCAAGGCGCCCAGGCAAAAGCACGAGCCGGCCCACCCCCGAACCTTTTGCAGCTCTGCCGGACCGACGGCCAGGCCGAGTAGCGCCACGGCATGCCACAATTGGTATTGCGAGCCGGTTCGCAGCCATTCCGTCGCCTGAGGGCCGACGAGGTTCATGGCGCCGTGCGCGGCCCAGGCGCCGAACCCGACGCCCATCAATCCGTTCAACCCGGCGGCAGCCAACCATTTACCCATCGGGCATTTACCCATCGGCGCGATGCCTTTTCCAGAGATTGCCAATGCGATCTCGCCGCCGAAATGGCATTATCGTTTTTCGTTGTCAAATTCCGAGACCGGCAAATTCTGCGACCGTCAGCACAGATCGCGAGGTTATTTTGAGCGAATCCAGCATTCTCCTCGAACGCAACGGGGCAATCCGTCACATCACGCTGAATCGGCCGGACAAGCTCAACAGCTTCACCCGCGACATGCTCAGCGAATTGGGCGACGCTCTTTCCGGCATTGCCGGCGACGACGAGGCCCGTGCGGTTGTCATCACCGGTGCCGGACGTGCTTTCTGCGCCGGCCAGGATTTGCGCGAGGCCGGTGCCATCGAAGACGGCGCCGCGGTCCGGGCTGTGGTCGAGCGTCTTTACAATCCTATGATCCGGCAGATCCGCGCGCTGCCGATACCCGTGTTGGCCGCCGTGAACGGCATCGCGGCGGGCGCCGGAGCCAGCCTGGCGATTGCCTGCGATCTCGTGATCGCCACGGAGACGGCGAGCTTCATCCAGGCCTTCGCAAAGATCGGACTGGTGCCGGATGCCGGTGCCAGCTACTTCGTGCCGCGCCTGATCGGGCATGCCCGGGCGCTCGGCCTTGCTCTGCTGGCCGAGCCGATCGACGCTCGCACGGCCGAGCACTGGGGACTGATCTGGAAAGCGGTTCCGGATGCGGAATTCCATGCGGTCGTAAAGTCCACTTCCGAGCGGCTCGCCGGCCTTCCTTCCGCCGCCATCGCCCTCATGAAGCAGGCGATCGGCGCCGGCGAACACAACTCCCTGGAGCAGCAGCTGGCACTTGAAGCCGAGTTGCAGGCGCAGGCCGCCGAAACCGAGGATTTCCGCGAAGGCGTCACCGCTTTCCTGGAAAAACGCAATCCCAGGTTTATCGGCCGCTGAAAAACCCGGGTTTCGATTTCACAGTGCTCGCTTCGTGCAAATTTTCTCAATTTTGCAGAGAATTACACGACAAAGCTCATGTTCCGATGGGGTCTCTTAACTAATCTTTCACCTCGATCCGCCAAGATCACACCGTGAGGGTGGATTTTTTGCACCCGGAATCCGCGAACAACAGGATCCGATCGGTCTCGATGATCGCTTTGTCCGCATTGCAGCCGCTCACTGATATCGCGAGGCGCGCGGTAAAGCTTGCCTTTAAATTCCTGCCGATACTGGTGCTGATCGGCGGCGCGGCGACGTCGTGGTATCTCGCCGGCGTTATGCGCAACGAGATCGAGCGCACCGCGGATGAGCGCTTCGTGCATCAGATCGACCTGGTGAAGAAGCGCATGTCGGAGCGGCTCGCGCATCTCTCGCTGATTTCCGAGCTTGGCCTCGGCATGGTGCATATCGTCAACGACACCAATCCGAATCAGTGGACATCTTTCACCAACGAGTTGGATTGGAAATCGCTGACCGG
Source organism: Dongiaceae bacterium (assembly GCA_036499865.1). GTDB lineage: Bacteria > Pseudomonadota > Alphaproteobacteria > Dongiales > Dongiaceae > Dongia. The sequence goes on from DASYDA010000275.1 coordinate 10,529, forward strand.
CTTGGTCGGCATCGGCTATGCCGAACGCGCGAAGCCCTATGCGATGCCGTTGCTCGCCCGCCTCTACGCCTACTCGTCGGAGCTGACGCTGCATTCGCTGGGCGATCCCCAGGACGACCGCATCTATCCGGTGACGCTGTTCGAGCCCGCCTCCTCGGCGCCGAGCTTTCTGGGCCTCGATCTTGCCTCGGATCGCAGACTGCGACAAACCGCCGATCGCGCGATGACCAGCGGGGCGCTGACCCTGTCGAAGACATTGGGCCAGGAATCCGGCTCTCTCGCCAAGACGTCTTTCCTGATGTCGCCCGTGTATACCGCGGGACGCCCGCCGGCCAACACAGCCGAGCGCCGGACCCGCCTGGTCGGCTGGGTGGTGCTTCCGGTCCACTTCAACGCGCTGGTCGATGAAGCCGTCGCCGAAGCCGCCAATGTGATCCATATCAACGTCTATATGGGCGCGCCCCTGCCGGAAAATCAGCTTTACGACAGCGGCGGACCGATCGAGGTTGCGCAGAAAACCAGTATCCTGAATTTCGACGCCGAGGCGCCGTTCAGCCGCAACGACATTCTCCAATTCGCCGACCAGATGCTGACCTTCGAGTTCAAGGCTCGGCCGAATTTCCTGGTCGAGCGCGACACGCGCCTTCCCGCCGTCATGCTGACCACCGGCCTCGCCGCCAGCCTGCTGGCGGCGGGCATCATCTGGTCGCTGGGCAGAGGTCAATCCCGCGCCGAACGGCTTGCCGCCGCCATGACTCAGGATCTGCGCACCGCCAAGGAGCAGGCCGAAGCGGCCAATGTCGCGAAGACCCAATTCCTGGCGACGATGAGCCATGAAATCCGGACGCCGATGAACGGCGTCCTCGGCATGGCAAGCCTGCTCGCCGACACCAAACTCGACACCCAGCAGGTCCATTTCGTCGAAGTGCTGCAGCAATCCGGTGAATCCCTGCTCAGCATCATCAACGACATTCTCGATTTCGCGAAAGTCGAGGCGGGTAAGCTCGAGTTGGAGCATATCGAATTCGAGCTGGTTTCGGTGATCGACAGCACGGTGGATCTGGTATCCAGCCGCGCCCACACCAAGGGCATCGAGGTCGCGAGCTTCATTTCACCCGAAGTGCCGACGATGCTGCGCGGAGATCCGGGCCGCTTGCGCCAGGTGCTGATCAATCTTCTCTCCAATGCGGTCAAGTTCACCGAGACCGGCGGAGTCAGTCTCACCGTCGAACTCGCCGATGCGGATCCCGACAACATCAAGCTGCATTTCTCGGTGCGCGACACCGGAATCGGCGTGCCCGAACAGGCGCGGACCAAGCTGTTCTCGCCTTTCAGCCAGGTCGATGCCTCGATGACGCGCCGCTTCGGCGGCACCGGCCTCGGCCTCGCCATCTGCAAGCAGATCGTCGATTTGATGGAAGGCGATATCGGGGTCGACTCACGCACCGGTTCCGGCAGCGGCAGCACGTTCTGGTTCACCGGGAAATTCGGCCTCGGCGCCGGGGGGCCGGATAACGCTCAGTCCGCGATCTCGAAGCGGCTGCGCGGCAAGAGCGTGCTCATCGTCGACGACAACATGGTCAATCGCGAGATCTTCGTGCGCTACATGACCGGCTTCGGCGCCCGCGTCCTGAGCTACGAAGATCCCGAAGCCCTGCTGGTGGATCTGCGGCGCAATGCGATCGAGATGCCGATCGCGCTGGCGATCGTCGATCACATGATGCCGAATCTAACCGGGCTTGAATTCCTCACCGCCGCGCGCGCGATGCCCTGGGTGAGGATCGAGAAATTCATTCTC
>DASYDA010000276.1:0-2558 GCA_036499865.1 Dongiaceae bacterium
GCGTTCAGGATGAAATCGTTCTCGCCGAGGCGGAAGATCGTGCCTTCCTCGATCATCTTGCCGTCATCATCGCACCAGGCGGTATAAGCCGCCTGCATCGGCTTCACCTTGGTGACGTCGCGGGTCAGCAGGAAGTTCATGAACCGCGCCGCATCCTTGCCGCGCACCGCATATTTGATCAGCGGCGAGACGTCATAGACCGTGGCGCCGGTCCGTACGGCGAAATATTCCGACTGCACGGAATCGAAGAAAGCCGGCGAATAAAACCCCATCCACCGGATCCATCCATTCCCCTGCATCAGGGGTTCCATCACCGGAAAGAACGGCGTCTTCCGCAGGAAGGGGCGAAGATGCTGAACGTGGGTCATGCCGCCCTCCTCTGCTTCCGCGTCTTCAATATCTCGCGCGCCGCATTCATCCCCGCCGCGCCGGAGACGTTCCCGCCCGGATGCGCGCCGGCGCCGCAGAGCCAAAGCCCCGGGATCGGCATCTGATATTGCTGGTACTGGCCCGCGGGCCGCAGGAAGAACATCTGATCCAACGTCACTTCGCCGTGGTGCCACTGCCCGCCGCTCAAGCCGAACTCGCGCTCGAGATCCTGCGGCAGCAGCACCTCGGAACCGGCGATCCGCGTGCGCAGACCCGGTGCCAGCACATCGAGCGCGCCGATCGTGCGCTCCAGGACCTGCGAGCGTGCCTGATCCACCGGCGTCTCGCGCAGCTTGTAAGGCGCATATTGATAGAGAATGGAGGCCACGTGCTTCCCGCTTGGCGCCAGGCTGGAATCCCCCAGGCTCGGAATCACCACCTCCAGCGCCGGCTTGTCGGAGACGCGGCCGTATTTCGCGCAATCGAAGGCGCGTTCCACATAGTCGATCTTCGGCGCCAGGATCATGCGGCCGGATTTCGCCTTCCAGGCATCCGGCAGTCCATCGAGCGCCAAATGCACCTTGGCGACACAGCCATTCATGCGGAGATGCCGGATGCGCTTGGAGAATTCGGTATCGAGATTTCCCGGCTGTACCAGCTTCAGCAAGGTGTTCTGCGGATCGGCGCTGGAGGCGACGAGCCCGGCCCGCACCTCCTCGCCGCCGCGCAGGACCACGCCCGTCGCCACATCCTTCTCGATCAGGATGTGATCGACCGGCGCCTGCGTGCGGATTTCAACGCCGGCGGCTTTGGCCGCCTTTTCCAGCGCCGCGACCACCGCCCCCATGCCGCCCTTCGGCAGAAACAGCCCGCCCATGCCGTGCTTACCGTAGGATGAGAGACGATAGAGCAGATTGAAGACGGTGTTCGGCGAGCGTGGGCCGAGATATACGCCGAGCGTCGCATCGAAGCTCAGCAGCCCCTTGATCGCATCGCTCTCGAAGTAATCATTGGCGAGATCCGCCACGTTCATGGTGAGGATGCGGGTCAGCTCCAGCATGTCCTTCTTGCCGAGCATGCGGAGCTGCAGCGCGAACATGGCGAGCGCGATTTTGGTCTGCAGATCGTTGGCTCTAATCGCCGGGCTTGGCGGCGTGCGGCTGAGGAAGCCGCCCAGCGAACCCGCGATCTTCACCAGTCGTGCCGTCACCCGCGGCCAGGCCTCGGCATCGGCCTTCGAGACCGCACCGATCGAGGTCGCGGTCCTCGCAGCATCGCCACTGATCTCGATGCTCTTGCCTTCCGGCAGCAGCACCGAAGTCCCGATCGGCTGCGCGACACCCTGCAGCCCGTGCCCATTGAGGCCAAGATCGTTGACGACCTTCGGATGCAGCGCATGCAGGATATGCGCAACGCCGGAGACCTTGAATCCCGGCGCGAATTCCCGTGTCACGGCGCCGCCGCCCACGCGTTCATTCGCCTCCAGCACCACGACCTTCAAGCCGGCTTTCGCGAGATAGGTCGCCGTCACGAGCCCGTTATGCCCCGCGCCGATGACGGCAACGTCGTATTGCTTGCCGCTCATCGCGCGCCTGCCCCTGCATCATTCATCCATGAACTCCTTATCGCCGCGCTTAGCCCAGCAGCGACACTTTGCCGTCGGCAAGGTTGTAATAGCCGGCGACGATCTTCAGTTTCTTTTCCTTGATGAGCCCGGCCAGGACCGGCGAGGCGGTGGCGAGCAGATGCGCCTGAATCTTGGCATTTTCTCTGATCGCCGCGTCGAGATTGGGGCCTGCCGCATCCACCGCCGGGCGGAGGGCGGCGTAAAGTTCGCTGATCTGGCCCGGCACCTCTTTGCCCCCGATGGTCGCCTTCACCGCCCCGCAATTGGCATGGCCCAGCACCAGAATCGCCTTGGTGCCGAGCACCGCCGCGCCATATTCCAGGCTGGCGATGTTGTCGGGCGTCGCGATATTGCCGGCGACGCGCGTGACGAAGAGATGACCGATGCTCTGGTCGAAGACGATCTCGACTGGTACGCGGGAATCCGCGCAGGACAACACCGCCGCGAAAGGCTCCTGCTTCTCCACCGTGTTCTGTTTCAGGATGGCAAGGTCTTCCGAGAAGGAGGTCATCTTCTTCTCGACAAAGCGCCGGTTGCCCTCCATCAGCGCCTGCAGCGCCTC
>DASYDA010000277.1:0-3324 GCA_036499865.1 Dongiaceae bacterium
CTTCCAGGGCGGCGCCGGCTGGCGGAAGCGCCTGGAAGACGAGATCGGCGACCAGGGGCCTGTCTCGAAGTTGATCGCCTCGCGTTCCGACGCGGAACTTTCGGCGCTGATGACCAATCTCGCCGGCCATGACCGGCCGAGTCTCCTGAAGGCCTTCGCCGAAGCCTCGAAGCATGATCGGCCGGTCTGCTTCATCGCTTATACGATCAAGGGCTTTGGCCTGCCGCTCGCCGGCCATAAGGACAATCACGCGGGCCTGATGACACCGGCGCAGATGGATGCCTTTCGCGAGACCATGTCGGTCCGTTCGGGCCGTGAATGGGATCCGTTCGAAGGGTTGAATGCCGATGCGACGGAACTCCAGGCCTATCTCGACCATGTGCCCTTCGCGGCCAAAGCCGAGCGGCGCTTGAAAGCCGAATCGGTGGCGGTGCCCGACCGGCTTCAGATCACGCCGCAGGCTTTGACCTCGACGCAAACCGGCTTCGGCCAGATCCTGAACGAGATCGGCCGCGAAGAGACGCCGCTGGCGCAGCGCATCGTCACCACCTCGCCGGATGTCACGGTCTCCACCAATCTCGGCCCCTGGGTCAATCGGCGCGGCCTGTTCGCGCGGGCCAGCATGGCGGACACCTTCAAGGAAGAGCGTATCGCCTCGGCGCAGAAATGGGAATTCGGGCCGAAGGGCCAGCATCTCGAACTCGGCATCGCCGAGATGAATCTCTTCATCATGCTCTCGGCGCTGGGCTTGTCGCACAGCATCAACGGCGAACGCCTCATTCCCATCGGTACGCTCTACGATCCCTTCATCAGCCGCGGGCTCGATGCGCTGAACTATGCCTGCTACCAGGATGCGCGCTTCATCCTGGTGGCGACGCCCTCGGGCATCACTCTGGCGCCGGAAGGCGGCGCGCATCAGTCGATCGCATCGCCGCTGATCGGCATGGCGCAAGATGGCTTGGCCGCTTTCGAACCGGCTTTCGTGGACGAGCTCGCGGTCATCCTGCGCTGGGCCTTCGCTTATATCCAGCGCAGCAGCGAAGGCGATCCCGACGAGCGGAGCTGGCTGCGCGACGAAACCGGCGGCTCGGTCTATCTGCGGCTCTCGACCCGGCAGATCGAACAACCGCAGCGCGCGATGACCGAGGAACTCCAGCAGCAGATCATCGATGGCGGCTATTGGTTGAGGAAGCCGGGGCCGAATTGCACGGCGGTCGTTGCCTATAGCGGCGCTGTGGCACCCGAAGCCATCGAGGCCGTGGGCATGATGGGCGAGGCCTGGCGCGATATCGGACTTTTAGCGGTGACGTCGGCGGATCGTTTGAATGCCGGCTGGTCGGCCGCGATGCGCGCGCGGCAACGGGGGTTGCGGCACGCGGAATCGCATATCGAGCGCCTGCTGCGCGGCGTGCCCTCCTATGCCGCCTTCGTCACCGTGGTGGACGGGCATCCGGCTTCGCTCTCCTGGCTGGGCGGCGTCTTCGGCCACAAGGTGCACCCCCTGGGCGTCGAGCATTTCGGCCAGACCGGCACCGTCGCCGATCTCTATCGCCATTACGGCATCGACGCGCTTTCCATCCGCTCTGCGGCGGAGCGCATATCCAGCGATCAGAAGACACCGTTCAAGGTGGTGAAATAGCCGTCACGCGGAGACATCAACCCCCACCCCAACCCTCCCCCAATCTTGGGGGCGGGGGGAAGGATAGAGCCTTCGCTTCCGATAGATGCTCTCGATAGAAGCGGTGCAGCACTTCTCATATTCCCTCCCCCAAGATTGGGGGAGGGTTACGGAGGGGGTTGATGCAGCCGTGATGTTTCAGAAAAGACCGGGACTTCAAAGCGAAACCGTCTTCACGGCCAAATCACTTCCGGGGGCAGTGACATCAAAATCGCTTCGGTGTTGCCGCCGGTCTTCAGGCCGAACAGGGTGCCGCGGTCGTAGATGAGGTTGAACTCGACATAGCGGCCGCGCTTCACCAGCAATTGACGGCGCTGTTCCGGCGTCCAGCTCTTGTTCATGTGGCGGCGGACGATTTTGGGATAGATGTCGAGGAAGGCCTCGCCGATTGCACCGGTAAGGCCAAGATCGGCTTCCCAGCTTCCAGTATTGATATTGTCATAAAATATTCCGCCGACGCCGCGCGCTTCGCCGCGATGCGGCAGGTAGAAGTATTCATCACACCACTTCTTGAAGCGCGGATAATCGCCGGCCGGACTCTGCTCGCAGGCGGCCTGCAACGCGGCATGGAAGTTCGCCGTGTCGGTCTCGTCGGGAAAGGTCGGGGTGAGATCGGTGCCACCGCCGAACCAGCTTTGCGAGGTCACGATGTGCCGGGTGTTCATATGCACTGCCGGCACCAGCGGCGAGCGCATATGGGCGACCAGACTGATCCCGCTCGCCCAGAACTTGCCGTCGCCGGCGGCGCCGGGAATCGACTTCCGGAACTCCGGGCTAAAGGCGCCATGCACTGTCGAGATGTTGACGCCGACTTTCTCGAATACGCGCCCGCGCATGATCGACATCTCGCCGCCGCCGCCCTCTTCATGTTCCGGGTCGGGACGATCCCAGGTCTTCCGTTCGAAACGACCGGGCGGCAGGTCGCCATGGGTGCCGATGAGTTCGTCCTCGATGCTTTCGAAGGCCGTGCAGATCCGGTCCCGCAACGCACGGAACCAGCCGGCGGCGAGCGTTTGATGGTCGCTTGGGTAGTTGCTCGGGGCGGGGCTGCTCATGATGTCGATCTCTGTAACTTGCCTGGTCCTTGTAACCCGTCCGGCGCAGCGGCGGCCCCACCCAATTGCCGCATGGCCTCGCCGGTGACGATGGCGGCGGCCATGGCGACGTTGAGGCTCCGCAAGCCGGCGCGCATGGGAATGCGGAGGCGTGCATCGGCGGCCGCGGCGACCTCCGGGGGGACGCCGCTGCTCTCTTGCCCGACCAGCAGCGAATCGCCCGGCGCGAAGGTGAAATCGGTATAGGCCTGCGTCGCCTTGGTGGTGAGAAGGACGAGCCGCCCGCCATCCGGTTCGGTATTTCGTGCGGCAAGATAGCTTTCCCAGGATGTGTGCCGGCGAATCGGGACTTGGTCGATATAATCCATCCCGGCCCGACGCATCCGGCGGTCGTCGAACAGGAAGCCGCAGGGCAGGATCACATCGACGCCGAGGCCGAAACAGGCCGCCAGGCGCAGCATCGCCCCGGTGTTCTGCGGAATATCCGGCTGATAGAGCGCGAGCCGCATGGGCTTTTCCCGTGCTTTCCTCATATCCGGGGCGGCAAGCGCCAAGCCCCGGTAAATGCTTCACAATCGCGATGCCGCAGGT
>DASYDA010000278.1:0-15032 GCA_036499865.1 Dongiaceae bacterium
ATCGCGCGTACGCCGGGCCGGGAGAAGGCAGGCGGAACCGCCGAGCAGGGCTATCTGCATTGCGGGCCGAACGGCGCCGGCCACTTCACCAAGATGGTGCATAACGGCATCGAATACGGCGTGATGGCGGCCTATGCCGAAGGTCTGGCGATCCTCAAGGCCGCGAACATCGGCAAGCAGGCCGGGGTGATCGACGCCGAGACCACGCCGCTGCGCGATCCCGAGCACTATCAATACGATTTCAATCTGGCGGATATCGCGGAGGTCTGGCGCCGCGGCAGCGTGATCGCCTCCTGGCTGCTCGATCTCTCCGCCGCCTCCCTGATCGAGGATCCGACGCTCTCGAAATTCGCCGGCCGTGTGTCGGATTCCGGCGAGGGACGCTGGACCATAAAGGCCGCCATCGACGAGGGCGTGCCGGCCCATGTGCTGTCCTCGGCACTCTATGAACGGTTCAGCTCGCGCGGCGAGGCGGATTTCGCCAACAAGATACTTTCAGCCATGCGTTATCAGTTCGGGGGACATCTGGAGAAAAAGGCGGGGTCGTAGCAGAACGGAGTCACCGATGAGCGAAGCGCGGACGCAGTTACGGGAGCCGGCCCAGACGATGACCGGGGGCGAATCGGATCAACTGGCGATCAATACGATCCGCACGCTTTCCATCGATGCCGTCCAGCAGGCGAAATCCGGTCACCCCGGAACGCCGATGGCGCTGGCGCCCATGGTCTACACGCTCTGGAACCGGGTCCTGCGTTTCGATCCGAAGGATCCGATCTGGCCGAACCGGGATCGCTTCATTCTCTCGAACGGCCATGCGTCGATGTTGCTGTGGTCGGTGCTGCATCTGACGGGAACGCAGGCGGTAAATGCGGAATATGAGCGCCTGGGCAAGCCGTCGGTTTCGCTCGATGCCATCAAGCATTTCCGCCAACTCGACAGCAAGGCGCCGGGTCATCCCGAATATCACTGGACCTCCGGGGTCGAGGCGACGACCGGTCCGCTGGGGCAGGGAATCGCGACGAGCGTCGGCATGGCGATCGCGCGGAAATGGCTCGCCGCCCGCTACAACCGACCCGACTTCGACATCTTCGACTATGACATCTATGCGGTCTGCGGCGATGGCTGTCTGATGGAAGGTGTCGGCTCGGAAGCCGCCTCGCTGGCCGGCCATCTTCAGCTCGACGACCTCTGCTGGATCTATGACAACAATCACATCACCATCGAAGGAAATACGCGCCTCGCCTTCACCGAGGATGTCGCGGCGCGTTTCCTCGGCTACGGATGGAATGTGCTGCGGGTCGGCGATGCGAACGATCTCCAGCGGATCGAGGATGCGCTCGTGATCTTCAGGAAGACCAAGGATCGGCCGACCTTGATCATCCTGGACAGCCATATCGGCTACGGTTCTCCACATAAGGTCGATACCGCCGCGGCCCATGGCGAGCCGCTGGGCGAAGAAGAAGTCCGACTTACCAAGCGCGCCTACGGCTGGCCGGAGGATGCCAAATTCCTGGTGCCTGACGGCGTGCGGGAGCATTTCGATGCCGGGATCGGCGCACGCGGCGGCGAGGCGCGGCACCGCTGGGAGGCGTTGTTTGACGGCTACCGCCAGCGATTCTCCGACCTCGCCACGGAGATCACCCAGTTGCAGCGCCGCGAGCTGCCCGCAGGATGGGACAATAACTTGCCGAGCTTCCCGCCCGATCCCAAGGGCATTGCCGGACGCGATGCTTCGGGCCAGGTGCTGAACGTCTTGGCCGAGAACATTCCCTGGTTCCTGGGCGGCTCGGCGGATCTTGCCTCCTCGAACAAGACTGCGTTGAAATTCGCCGGCGCCGGAGATTTCGAACCTGGAAGCCCCGGCGGGCGGAATCTCCATTTCGGCGTTCGCGAGCATGCCATGGCGGCTGCCGTGAACGGTTTATCGCTCTCGAAGCTGCGGGCTTTTGGGGCGACCTTCGCCATTTTCAGCGACTATGCCAAGCCTGCGATTCGACTCTCCGCGCTCATGGAGCTTCCGACACTTTTCGTTCTCACCCACGATGCCATGGGCGACGGCGAGGATGGGCCGACGCATCAGCCGGTGGAACAGCTGATCTCGCTGCGCGCCATTCCGGGCCTGGTCGTGCTCAGGCCCGGCGATGCCAACGAAGTCGTCGAGGCCTATCGCTACGTCCTGAAACTCCGCCACCAGCCGGCGGTCCTTTTGCTCTCCCGTCAGGCGCTGCCGACATTCGATCGCGGCAAATACGCTTCGGCGGCGGGTGTCGCGCAAGGCGCCTATGTGATGGCCGATGCTCCGGGCGGTGCACCCGAGATCATTCTCATCGCCTCGGGCAGCGAGGTCTCCCTCATCGTCGATGCCCATGAAAAGCTGGCATCCGAAAGGATCCGTTCCCGCGTCGTCTCCATGCCTTCCTGGGACATCTTCGAGCATCAGCCGCAATCCTACCGGGAGAGCGTGCTGCCGGCCCAGGTGAAGGCGCGCATTGCGGTCGAGCAGGGATCGGTGCTGGGATGGGATCGCTATGTCGGCTCCGCCGGCGAGGTGATCGGCATGAAGACCTTCGGCTCCTCCGCGCCGCTCAAGGAGCTGCAGCGGAAATTCGGTTTTGAACCGGAGCGGATCGTCGCGGCCGCCAAGGAGATGCTGGGACGCAAGTGAGCCCGGTGTGTGGGGCTGGAGATATCGGGATGAAGGCGATGGCAAAGCAGGATCGGCCAAAAAAGGCCCGGAATAATGCAAGGGCCGACGATAGCGCCCCAGTCGCGCCGCCTTGCGCGATGGTTATCTTCGGGGCCGCCGGCGACCTGACGAAGCGCCTGGTGGTGCCGGCGCTCTACAATCTCGTCGCGGCCAAGCAGCTCCCCGACGGATTCCAGCTCGTCGGCGTCGATCTGGCCGCAAAGACCACGGCGGAATGGCGCGACGGCCTGACCGAGACGATGAAGAAATTCGTTGGTGGGTCCGGTGAGTTCGAGGCCGACCATATCGACCAGGCTGCCTGGGGGTGGCTGGCGGAGCGCATGAGCTATCTGCAGGGCGACCTCGGCGACCCCGGCACCTATAGCCGGCTGGGCACCCACCTCGCCAAGCTGGACAAGACGGCCGGCACGGCGGGCAATCATCTTTTCTACCTTGCGGTCGCCGACCGATTTTTCAGCACGGCGGTTGCCGGGCTCGGGGCAGCGGGCCTGGTGACGGAAAGCGGCGATCAGTGGCGGCGGGTCGTGATCGAGAAACCCTTCGGACATGATCTGGCTTCAGCCAAAGCGCTCAATGCCGAGATCCTGAAGACGCTCCAAGAGCATCAGATCTATCGCATGGACCATTTTCTCGGCAAGGAAACCGTCCAGAACATCATGGCGCTGCGCTTCGCCAACGGGTTGTTCGAGCCGTTGTGGAACCGGCGGCATATCGACCATGTCCAGATCACCGCCGCGGAGACGGTTGGGGTGGAACAGCGCGGCAAGTTCTATGAGAAGACCGGCGCGTTGCGGGACATGGTTCCGAACCATGTGTTCCAGCTTCTGGCGATGACGGCCATGGAGCCGCCGATTTCCTTCGACGCCAATGCGGTTCGCGCGAAGAAGGCGGAGGTGATCGAGGCGATACGGCCGCTGCAGCCCGGACGCGTGCTCCGAGATGTCGTGCGCGGCCAGTATGGCGCCGGGACGGTGCTGGACAAGCCGGTGCGGGCCTATCGCGAAGAGTCCGACGTGGCGCCGAATTCGAACGTCGAGACCTTCGTTGCCTGGAAGCTGAAGATCGACAATTGGCGCTGGGCCGGCGTCCCTTTCTATCTGCGCACCGGCAAGTACATGGCGCGTCGCTGGACCGAGATCGCCATCCGCTTCCATCAAGCGCCCTACACGTTGTTCCGTGGCACGCATGTGGAGCGAATGAATCCCAACTGGATGATCCTTCGTATCCAGCCCGACGAGGGTATCGCGCTCGAATTCGCGGCCAAGCGCCCCGGGCCCTCCGTGAAGCTGAGCACCGTCAGTATGGATTTCGCCTACAAGACCTATTTCAGTATGGCGCCCAATACCGGATACGAGACGCTCATTTACGACTGCATGATCGGCGACGCGACCTTGTTCCAGCGCGCCGATAATGTGGAGGCGGGATGGCGGGCGGTGCAGCCCATCCTGGACGGCTGGGCCGACCATCCGCCGCGGGATTTTCCGAATTATGTCGCGGGCGGGACCGGCCCCGAAGCCGCCGATGAATTGCTGGCGCGCGACGGCCGCGCCTGGCGGCCGCTAGACTGAAGAAGCACCGACGGAGACGATGATGGCGGAGAGACGGAAGATTTCCTTGGTACTGGCGGATGTTGACGGCACGCTCGTCACCGAGGAAAAGGTTCTGACGAAGCGTGCGCAGGGCGCCGTCAAGGCACTCCAAGATGCCGGGATCCGCTTCGCCATCACCAGTGGTCGGCCGCCGCTCGGCATGGCCATGTTGTTCGATGCGCTCGAGATCGAGACGCCGATTGCCGCCTTCAACGGCGGGCTGTTCATCAAGCGGGATCGCAGGATCCTGGCGCAAAAGACATTGCCGGATGAGGTGGCGCGCCAGGCGATCGATCTCATTCGCGGTCATGGGCTGGATGCCTGGGTCTATCGCGGCAATGACTGGCTGATCACCAATCCGGATGCGCCCCATGTCGAGCGCGAGGCATGGACGGTGAAGTTCCAACCGAAGGTCGTGAAGGATTTCGACGGCGCGCTCCATGACGTGGCCAAGATCGTCGGCGTCAGCGACGATCACGACAAGGTCAAAAGCTGCGAGGCCGATGCGCAGGCTTCATTTGGAGAGCGCGCTTCGGCGAACCGGTCCCAGCCCTATTATCTGGATATCACCAACAAGGACGCCAACAAGGGTGCCGTGGTGGACTATCTCTCGCATCACCTGAAGATCCCCGCGGCCGAGATCGCGACCATCGGCGACCAGCCGAACGATGTGCGGATGTTCAAGCGGTCTGGCTTCAGCATCGCCATGGGCAACGCCTCCGATGAGGTGAAGAGCCAGGCCGCCGCCGTCACGGATTCCTACAATGATGAGGGTTTCGCCAAAGCGATGGAGCGCTTCATTCTGGCTTCCGTGGGGTAGGGTGCGTGATGAACCAGGCGATCGGCCGCATCGAGGTATTGCCGGACCCCGTGGCTTTGGCGCGCCACGTGGCCGAATGGATGACCACGGCCGCGCTTGCGAGCAAGGATGCGTTCCGGGTCTCACTTTCCGGCGGATCGACCCCGAAGACACTCTACGGGCTTCTCGCCTCGGATGAATTCAGGGGCCGTTTTCCCTGGCCTCGCGTCTCCTGGTATTGGGGCGATGAGCGCTTCGTTCCCTATGACCATCCCGACAGCAACTACAGAATGACTCGCGAAGCTATGTTGTCCAAGGCGCCCGTGCCGCCGGAGAACGTTCATCCGGTCCCGGCCGATGGAACTCCGGAAGATGCCGCGCGGCGATATGAACAGATCCTGCAGGAGGCCTATGGCGCGACGACATTCGATCCGGCGCGGCCGCTCTTCGATGTGACGCTGCTCGGTCTCGGCCCCGACGGCCATACCGCTTCGCTGCTGCCTGGAGAGCCTGTGCTGGAGGAGCGCAAGCGCTGGGTGGCGGCGGTCTCGCATGGACGGCCCGAAATTCGCCTCACCATGACTTATCCCGCGATCGAGAGCAGCCGGCGCGTCGCCTTCCTGGTGGCGGGTAAAGAGAAGGCGCCCATTCTGCGGACAATCCGCGGCGGCGACAGCCGGGTGCCGGCGGCCCGGGTGCGTCCGCAGGGTGAGCTCTTCTGGTTCGTCGACAAGGATGCGGCCGGCGAGGGAGCGGTGAAGTGACGGCGGTCGCGCCCGTTCTCATCGCGCCTTCCGTGTTGTCGGCGGACTTCACGCGCCTGGGTGAGGAAGTGCGCGCGATTGATCGGGCCGGTGCTGACTGGATTCATGTGGATGTGATGGATGGCCGCTTCGTGCCCAACATCACCATCGGGCCGGTGGTGCTGGAGGCCATCCGGCGCTCGACGCCGAAGCCGCTCAATGTGCATCTGATGATCGTCGAGCCGGAACGCTATCTCGGCACCTTCGCTGAAGCGGGCGCGGATCATCTGCTGGTCCAGGCCGAGCCCGGTTCCACCATCCATCTGCATCGGACGCTGACCCAGATCCACGAGCTTGGGAAGAAGGCGGGCGTGGTGCTGGACCCCGCGAGCCCGCCGGAACTGATCGAATATGTTCTGCATCTTTGCGACATCATCATGGTGATGACCGTCAATCCGGGGTTTGGCGGCCAAGCCTTCCTCCCCGAAATGCTGCCCAAGATCAAACGCCTGCGGACGATCTGCGCCGAGCGCGGCCTCGATCCGGTGATCGAGGTCGATGGCGGGGAAAATGTAATGACGGCCGCGCAGGCGGCGGCGGTCGGCGCCACCGCCATTGTCGCCGGTTCGGCTATCTTCGGCGCCAAGGATTATGCGGCGGCCATCGCGGCCATCCGCGCCAATGCCACCGCCGCGGCGATGGCCCAATCATGAGCACGAAGTCATGAAAGCAAAGGCTTCCGCGGTCGATGCCGCACGAGATGACCTCAAGCGCGCGGCCGCGGAAGCGGCGGTCGAATTGGTGCAGGATGGCATGATCGTCGGGCTTGGCACCGGCACCACGGCGGCTTTCGCCGTCGAGGCGCTTGCCCGGCGCCATCGACAGGGCTTGCGGCTTCTCGGCATTCCCACCTCGGAGCGTACGGCCGCTCAGGCAAAAGCTGCCGGCATTCCGCTGACATCCTTCGCCGAGCATAAGCAAATCGATTTGACGATCGATGGCGCCGACGAAGTGGAACGCGGCACGCTCAACCTGATCAAAGGGCTGGGCGGCGCGCTGCTTCACGAGAAGATCGTGGCCGCCGCGAGCCGGCGCCTCGCCATCATCGTGGACGGCGGCAAGCTGGTGGACCGGCTGGGCACGCAGGCACCGGTTCCCGTGGAGGTCGTCGCATTCGGGCTTGAAGCGATCCAGACCGACCTCGAAGTGCTGGGCGCCAGCGTCCGACCGCGTCTGTCGCCGTCGGGCGAGCCTTTCGTGACCGATAGCGGCAACCGCATCCTCGACTGCAGATTCGAACCGATCGCCGACCCGGCACGGTTAGAGGCGCGCATCCGGCGTGTCGTCGGCGTGGTGGAAAGCGGCCTTTTCATCAGCCGCGCCGATCCGGTTTTCGTCGCCGACGCGGCCGGTATCCATCGCCTCGACAGCGCGCGCGCCCATCGGGGCAGCCCGCCGGTCCTGGTCGTCATGGGGATCTCCGGATCAGGCAAATCGACGATCGCGGAAATACTCGCCGCGCGCCTCGGTTGGCGGTTCGAGGAGGGCGACAGCCTGCATCCCGAGGCGAATGTCGCCAAGATGCATGCCGGGATTCCGCTGACCGACGAGGATCGCAAACCCTGGCTGGAGCATGTCGCCGCCTGGATCGACGGTCAGCGCACCGGGAAGCAGCCGGGGATCATCACCTGTTCCGCGCTTAAGCGGTCTTATCGCCAGATTGTGATCGGCAACCGGCCGGAAGTTCGGCTGGTCTATCTTCGCGGCGGCCGCGATCTTATCGCCGAACATCTCGCTGGGCGCCACGGCCATTTCATGCCGCCGACCCTGCTGCAAAGCCAGATCGATACCCTGGAAGAGCCTGGCCCCGACGAAGAGCCGCTCACCGTCGACGTGGGGCCATCTCCGGATCAGGTCGCCGAAACGATCATCCGGCTGCTCGGCACCTCCGCGACAATCGGCGAAACCGTGCCGCGCAAATGATCGACGCATACTGGTGAAATCCAATCCCGAAACCGAGCGCCTCGAAGAAGCGAACGCGCATCGGCAGGCTTGGCGCAAATGGGGCCCCTATGTGAGCGAGCGTCAGTGGGGCACCGTGCGCGAGGATTACAGCGCCGATGGCGACGCCTGGAACTATTTTCCCCATGAACACGCGGCTGGTCGCGCCTATCGTTGGGGCGAGGATGGAATCGGAGGGTTCTGCGATTCGAAACAGCGCCTGTGCATCTCCGTCGCTTTTTGGAACGGCAAGGACCCGATCCTGAAAGAGCGCATGTTCGGCTTGAGCAACCGCCAGGGCAATCACGGCGAGGACGTCAAGGAGCTGTACTACTATCTCGACGCGGTACCGACCTACAGCTATGTGCGAATGCTCTACAAATATCCGCAGGCTGAATTTCCCTACGACCGCCTCGTCCAGGAAAACGCGCAACGCAGCCGGCAGCAACCCGAATTCGAGATCATCGATACCGGCATCTTCGACGCCGACCGCTATTTCGACGTCGATATCGAATATGCCAAAGCGGGGGTGGAGGATATTCTCCTTAAGCTGACCATTAACAATCGCGGACCCGAGGAGGCGGAAATCCACGTGCTGCCGCAGGTCTGGTTCCGGAACACCTGGAGCTGGTCGCTCGATGGCCGAAAGCCGTCCCTCGAGCGCACGGGGGACAATGTGCTGGTCAACCGCGAGAAGCTCGGCGCCTATGCCGTGCACTTCGACAGACCGGACGAAATCAAGTTCTGCGAGAACGACACCAATGTCGCGAAACTCTATGGGAGCGCCGATCCGGGTGGATTCTACAAGGACGGCTTCCACGAATATCTTGTGAGAGGCCGCCAGAATGCGGTCGGCGCCACCAAAGGTACGAAGGCTGCCGGCATCTACCGGAAGACCATTCCGTCGCTTGGCAGCGCGACCATCCGGGTCAGGCTGAGCCAGGGTCAGCCCAAGCCGACACCCTTTGCGGATTTCGAACAAGTCTTCGATCAGCGCAAATCAGAGTCGGATGCCTTCTATGCGGACCTGCAGAGCAAGATCGCCGACGAGGATCTGCGCCGCATTCAACGCCAGGCTTTCGCCGGCATCCTCTGGTCGAAGCAATACTTCCACTACGATGTCACAGAGTGGCTGGACGGAGATCCGGCCAGCCCCAAGCCGCCCAAGACCCGCATCACCGGGCGCAACGGCGAATGGGTCCATGCCAATATGGAAGACGTCGTCTCGATGCCGGACAAATGGGAATTTCCCTGGTTCGCGGCCTGGGACTGGGCCTTTCACCTGACCACGCTCGCTTATCTCGATCTGGAGAATGCCAAGCAGCAGCTGATCCTGCTCTGCCAGTGCTGGTACATGCACCCGAACGGCCAGCTGCCCGCCTATGAATGGAACTTCAGTGACGTCAATCCGCCCGTGCAGGCCTGGGCAGCCCTGCGTATCTACGATGCGGAGCGACGACAGAAGGGGCGGGGCGATCTCAAGTTTCTTGAAGCGGTTTTCACGAAGCTTTTGCTCAATTTCACCTGGTGGGTGAACCGCAAGGATCCGCATGGACGGAACGTCTTCGAGGGCGGGTTTCTCGGCCTGGACAATATCGGCGTCTTCGATCGTTCCGCGCCACTGCCGGTGGACGGCATGCTGGTGCAATCCGACGGGACTTCCTGGATGGCGATGTACAGCCTCAACATGCTGCGCATGGCCATCGAGCTGGCGCAGCAAGACGATGCCTATCAGGATATCGCGACGAAGTTCTTCGAGCATTTCCTGATGATCGGTGGCGCCATGACCAATCTTGGCGGCGAAGGCCTCGGGCTCTGGGACGATCAGGACAACTTCTTCTACGATTGGCTGATCAAGAGCAACGGCGAAGCGAAGCCTCTGCGCCTGCGCTCCCTGGTCGGCCTGGTTCCGATGTTCGCCGTCGAGACCATCGATCCGGGGTTGCTGGAAAAGATGCCGTTATTCGTCAAGCGTCTGAACTGGTATCTGCGGTATCGCCCGAAGCTTGCGGCACTGGTCTCTCGCTGGAACGCGCCGGGTGCCGGCGATACGCGTCTGCTCGCTATAACCCGCGCCTTTCGCGGTTCCAGGCTCCTGGACCGCGTTCTGGATCGGGAGGAATTTCTGTCGGATTACGGCGTGCGCGCCTTGTCGCGATACCACCTCCAGCACCCTTACGTCTTCGAAGTCGACGGCTTCCGATCGGAAGTCAAATATCTTCCGGCGGAATCGGACAGCGATCTCTTCGGTGGAAATTCCAATTGGCGTGGCCCGATCTGGATGCCGATGAACTATCTGATCATCGAGAGCCTGCGCAAATTCGACAGGTTCTTCGGCGACGCCTTTCGGGTGGAGTGCCCTGTCGGGTCCGGTCAGAAGCTGTCGCTGAAGGAGGTCGCCGATGAATTGCGAGGCCGTCTAACGAACATCTTTAGGCGCGACGAGAAAGGACATCGCCCGGTCTTCGGCAGCGCTGAGAAGTTCCAGACCGATCCGCACTTCAAGGACTACATTCTGTTCTATGAATATTTCGACGGCGAGAACGGGCGAGGGCTGGGCGCTTCGCACCAGACGGGCTGGAGTGGGCTTATCGCCAATATGATCGCGGAGTTGCACGAATAGGTTTGCCAGGCCCGACGCTGTGGTCAGGTTCGAATGGAGGTCGCACTTTCGTTGATGGAGGAAGCCATGGCACAACCAGAACGATTTGAAGTCCTGATCCTTGGCAGCGGACAAGGTGGAAAATTATTAGCGTGGCATCTCGGGCGGTTGGGGCGACGGACCGTGACCGTAGAACGCCAATGGGTCGGTGGCTCCTGTCCCAATGTCGCCTGCCTGCCCAGCAAGAATGAAATCTGGAGCGCGAAGGTGGCGCATTTTGCGCGTCAGGCCGCGCATTTCGGCACGATCACCGGTACAGTTTCCACCGACATGGCCACGGTTCGCCAGCGCAAGCGGGATATGGTTGATCGCGAGTTTGCCGTGCATATGCAGAACTACAAAGCGAGCGGGGCCGAACTGATCATGGGCTCGGGGCGCTTTGTGGCGCCGAAAACGCTTGAGGTGCGCCTGAATGACGGCGGAGCGCGTACTCTGGCGGCCGATCAGGTTTTCATCAATGTCGGGACGCATGCGCTCATTCCAAACATTCCCGGCCTCGAGGAAGCCCGGCCGCTCACGCATGTCGGGGCTCTGGAACTCGATTACGTGCCGTCACATCTGATTGTGCTCGGCGGAGGTTATGTGGGTCTCGAATTGGCCCAGGCTTACCGCTACTTCGGCAGTCGTGTCACGGTCATCGAGCCCGGGCCCCGGATCATCGCTCGGGAAGACCCCGATGTCACCGATGAGATGCAGCGGATTCTCGGCACTGAAGGCATTCAAATTCTCGCGGCGACCGAAGCGGTCCGTGTCCAGGGCCGATCCGGAGAAGAAATCAGTGTCACAGGTCGCACAACTTCCGGCGAGCAGACCATCGTAGGCAGCGACATCCTGGTGGCGGCGGGACGCGTTCCCAACACGGCGGGGATCGGGCTGGTAGAGGCGGGTATCGCACTGGACGATCGCGGCTACATCCGCGTCAATGAGCGGTTGGAGACGAGTGCGCCCGATGTCTGGGCCATTGGGGAATGCGCAGGCAGCCCGCAATTCACCCATGCGTCCGTCGACGATTTTCGGATCATCAGGGACAATCTGGCCGGAGGGAAGCGCAGTACGCGCGACCGGCTGGTCCCCTACTGCATGTTCACTGACCCTCCGCTTGCTCGTGTGGGGTTGAGCGAAGCGGAAGCGCGACGGCAAGACATCACGCCGAGAGTGGCGCGGCTGCCGATGAGTTCGGTGCTGAGAGCCGCTACGACGGACGAGACGCAGGGCTTCATGAAGGCGCTGATCGCTCAGAGCGACGAGCGCATTCTCGGTTTCACGATGATCGGCGCCGATGCCTGCGAGGTTGTGGCCACAATGCAAACGGCGATGCTGGCGGGGCTGCCATATTCGGCCGTTCGCGACACCATGTTCGCGCATCCGACGACGGCGGAGGGGCTGGGCTTTCTCCTCGCGAATGTGCCGGCTCGGCCCGAGGCGGCGCCGAAGAGCGCCCCACGGAGCAATTGATGTCCGCAAGGTGGAAAGGGCGCTCGATCAGAGCTAAAGCGTGGTGACTTCGAATACGTGCCGGCCCCATGGTGGTAGATCGAGATAAAGGCCCGGCGAGATCAGATTGTCCCCGTCGCGATCGTAGCTCGCGGAACCGAGCAGATCCGCGAAACGCAAGGTGCGCCCGGCGAGATCGGACCAGGGCAGGGGGATGTAGCACTGGCTCTGGTTTGCGGCGTAGTTGACCGCGACGAGCATGCGCTGATCGCGATTTTGCCAGCACCAGGCGATGCAGCAATCCGATGTCCAGTTGCCGTCCCAGGCCGGCTCGCGGTCAAGAAGGCGCCAAACACCGCCCGACACAACGGGATGGCGGAGAACCGCGAGCAGTTCGTCGTAGAACCGCTTCAGGGTCTCGTCCACGGCCTCGCTCGGCGCGCGGATCAGGTGCGGCGAGACGTGTTTCTTTCGCCCCTCGAGTTGGCCTCCATGGAAGAATCGCAGGCCAGGCGACAGGTAGGTGATGACGGCGGCCGCCTCGTGGGTGCCGGGCGGAAAGGTCGCGGCGGCCCGCGGCTCGTCGTGGTTCTCCAGAAACCGGGCGAGTCTGCTTTGATAGTCGAGCCCGGCCTGGAGGTGGGTGCGTACCGGTCGCGCCGCTCCGGCACGGAGGCGATCATACAGCCGCTTGTCATAGGCGTAATCGAAGCCTTCTTGCAGCAGGATTCCTTCGAGATCCCAGTAGACCTCGGCCATAAAACAGAAACTGGAAGTTCGCGCGTGGACGGCTCCGATTGCTTTGGACCAGAATGGCTCCGTCGGAAGACCCCAGGTTCGTTCGAAGACGTCGGGCAGCACGAGCATGGCCATGTCGCAGCGGAGGCCATCGCATTGCCCAGCGATCTTCAGCAGTTCACCGATCACCGACTCCTGTGTGGCGGAATTGCCGTAGTTCAACTGAAGTGTATCCAGCCAGCCGGGAAAGTAGGGGTCGCGGCCATAGGCAAAGATTCGGTCGCCGGCCGTTCGCGTGACCCGGACATAGTCTTGTGGCGCGCGAGCGAGGTCGGGCTCGGTTCCCGCAATGTAATACTCGGGATGATCCTCGACCCAGGGATGATCCAAGGCGGTGTGGTTGGGAACGAAATCGAGCATCAGCCGCAACCCGCGTTGCCGCATGCGCTCGCGCAGCCGAGCCAGTGCCGCTTCGCCGCCGAGGCTTGGCGGCACGGTATAGGATGTGACCGCGAAGCCGGAGCCGGCGATATCCGCTTCGCGCAGATCCGGCAACGTCGCTTCGAACTCACGGCGCCATTCGGGATTTGAGCGGGCTATCCGCTGCCCCGCCGGACCCGTCTGCCACACGCTGAGGAGCCATACCCAGTCGAAGCCCAGTTCGGCCAGGCGGTCGAGTTCGGCATCCCCAATGTCGTCCAGCGTTGCCGGCCGGCCGAGCGATCCGGAGAGTTCCGTCAGGTGGACACGCGTGTTGATCTGGTACAGCGAAGGATAGAGCCGTTTGCGTTTATCGAGATCGGCTGGCGTGAGTGGAGGCGCTTTCACAACTCATCTATGGTTATATCGATCCTGAGCGCAAAGATTGCGCCCCATCCTCTCGTGTTTCGACGGATTGCACGATGCGGTCAAAAGTACCACATCCTTCATAGGAAATGGAGCATTCCCGGCCCTTGCCGGAAAGCTCCCGGCCGCTGTTGCCCTCAACCAATCTCTCAGTAAAATCCGGTTTGCTTTTGTAATCCTGGGGACACATCCTGTCGCTAGGATGGATTTGCCAAGCGCGGCGTAGGGCGGCGCGATTGCTGCGCCAGCTGGAATGTATCCCCAAAACGTATTTTATGACGCCGCGAATACCGAATCCTGAAGCCGCTGCGATAGGAGTGGAAAGCGACTTGGCGCGTGTCTGGGCCTTATTATCCAGCAGAGAAGGCGACAATGCACAGGTTCTGGCGGTCGCCGAGGCATTAAAGTGCCCTTACGAAACGCGCCGATTCCAGAATCGGCCCGGCGCCATCGTGGCAAACCTTCTCTTCGGCCCGAGCCTCCCGGGCATGGTGACGCACCCTTCAGGCGATTTCGGGCCGCCTTGGCCGGATCTGGTGATCGCTGCCGGCACCCAGAGCGAGCCGATTTGCGCCCAGATCCGCCGCGCGACGCAACAGGCCGGCCATTCGACCCGGCAGGTTTTCCTCGGCAGGCCGTGGATCGATCCTGCTCGTTACGATCTGGTGGTGACCACGCCGCAATATTGGGTTCCGCCGGGTCCCAATGTCATGGAAATAGACCTGCCGCTGCATCGCGTGACGGCAGAGAGGATCGCCCCGGAGAGGGACCGCTGGTCGCAGCGATTGGCGGAGCTGCCCGCGCCCTATTTCACGGTTCTGTTGGGCGGCAGCATCAGTAGTTATACTTTCGACAGCCGCGCCGCCAAACGTCTCGCGCTGGAAGCAAGCGCTCTCGCTTCCGCCGCCGGGGGATCGCTCCTGGTCTGCGGCAGCTACCGCACGCCGAGCCAGGTCATGAAAGCCATGGTGGAAAATATCCACGTGCCCGCGCGCATTTTCGAATGGCGGCAATCGCGACAGGAGAACCCTTATCTCGCATTGCTCGGCCTCGCGCGCGAAATCATCGTCACCGGCGACAGCATGACCATGCTGGCCGAAGCCTGCGCTACCGGCAAGCCGGTCCATATTTTCGACCTTGGAGAAGGGCGCTATGCCATGCGCGACGGCGCGCCGCAGGGCAATCCCGTCATCGTTCATCATCCGTGGCTCATGAGCGCGCTTCGCGCCCGCGCCAAACATCACAAGGTCAGCCTGACCAACGGCATCCTTCCCCTGCGGCTGCATCGCGACACGCGCAATATCCATCGCAAATTGATTCAATCCGGTCGTGCCGTGTGGCTCGGCGACGCATTTCCAAGCGCGCGCGTTCCGCGCGCGGGCAGCGACGTGACGGCTGTTGCGGCGCGCATCCAAAGCTTGATATCGGATACCGCCGCATTTCCCGCGACCGACGATCTGCCAGCGTCGGGTTTGTCGGCGTCGGCCCTGGCCGCGGATCGCTCTTAGAGGAA
>DASYDA010000279.1:0-5354 GCA_036499865.1 Dongiaceae bacterium
TGCGCCGCGCGCTTGAAGGTGACGTCCTCTCCGCCCAGCAGGATCTCGCCGGAAGTGGGCAGCTCAAGCCCGGCGATCATCCGCAAGGTCGTCGTCTTGCCGCAGCCGGAGGGCCCCAGCATCACGAAGAACTCGCCGTCCTCGACCGTGAAACTCGAGCCCTGGACTGCGACGAAATCGCCAAAGGCCTTCTGCAGATTGTTGATCCGGATCTGCGCCATGCCTCACTCCGGAAACTTGGTAGCCACGGTGAACAAGGCCGTGCCCACCAGCAAGGTGACGAAGGAATAGGTGTAGAGCGTCAGGAAGACAGGCTGCATCAGCATTACGACGCCGAGCGCGATGATGATGGTGGCGATCATTTCCCAGAGCCCGCGCCGCAGCCAGCGACGGGCACCGGTCTTCCAGGTCGATCTGTTCGAAACCTCGGTCATTTTCGCACCGCTCCGAAAGTGATGCCGCGCAGCAGGTGTTTACGAAGCAGAACCGTGAAGACCACGATCGGAATGAGGAACAACGTCGTTCCCGCCGCGACCGCCGGCCAGTCCTGCCCGCCTTCGCCGATGATGATGGGGATGAAAGGCGGCGCCGTCTGCGCATCGCCGGAGGTCAGCAATACGGCAAAGGCATATTCGTTCCAGGCGAAGATCATGCAGAAGATCGCGGTGGCGGCGATGCCGGTGGAGGCCTGCGGCAGCACGATCTTGTAGAAGGCCTGCAGCCGCGTATAGCCGTCGATCATCGCGGCTTCCTCGTATTCGCGCGGGATCTCGTCGATGAAGCCCTTCAGCAGCCAGACCGCGAGAGAGACATTGACCGCCGTATAGAGCAGGATCATGCCGAGCCGGGTGTCGGAGAGACCGAGTTGGCGATACATGAGGTAGATCGGGATCGCGACCGCGATGGGCGGCATCATGCGCGTCGAGAGGATGAAGAAGAGGAGGTCGTCTTTCAGCGGCACCTTGAAGCGCGAGAAGGCATAGGCCGCGAGCGTGCCCAGGGCCACCGCGCAAAACGTCGAGCCGAAGGCGATAATCAGCGAATTCAGGAAGCGCGGCAGGAATTTCGAAGGCTCGGTCACCACCATGCTCTCGTCGCGGGCGATCTTCTCGCAGGTTCCGCTCGGAGGCGGCAGCGTGGCCAGATATTCCGCCGTCTGCCGCGAACGCGTGTTGAAGAGATTGCAATAGCCTTCCATCGAAGGCGAGAAGATCACTTTGGGCGGATAGGCGATCGAATCCGGCGGCGTTTTGAAGCTGGTCATGATGATCCAGACCAGCGGAATAATGGTGATCAGCGTATAGACGATGATCAGCGTGCCGGCGATCCGCTTCGACCATGGGCCGGGCTCTACGACGGAATGGGCGGTCGCTATTCCTCTCATCGTTGTTTCACCCGATTGAGCGCCTTCACATAGATATTGGCGAGGCCGAACACGGTCACGAAAAGAATGATCGCCAATGCGGAGGAATAGCCCGTGCGCCAGCTTTCGAAAGCTTGCCGCTTCAAGGTGATCGAGGCGACTTCGGTGGTCGATCCAGGGCCGCCCGAGGTCAGCAGGTTCACCATGTCGAACATCTTGAAATTCTCGATGCCACGGAACAGCACCGCCAGCATGATGAAGGGCATCGACATCGGCAGGGTGATCGACCAGAACTGCCGCCATTTCGAGGCGCGATCCACCTCCGCCGCCTCATAGATATAGTCGGGAATCGAGCGCAGGCCGGCGAGGCAGATCAGCATCACGTAGGGTGTCCACATCCAGACATCGACGATCACGATCGACCAGGGGGCTAGATCGACGTCGCCGACCATCTGGAAGGACGAGGGATCGATGCCGGTCAGCAGCGCGATGATGTGGTTGAAGAGCCCGATCTGCGGCTGATAGAGGAAGCGCCAGAAATTGCCCACCACCGCCGGCGAGAGCATCATCGGCAGCAGGATCACGGTGGTCCAGAATCCGTGGCCGCGGAATTTCTTGTCGATGAGATAAGCGAGCACAAAACCCAGCACGGTTTCGATGAGAATCGTCCAGATGACGAAATGCGCCGTCACCTGCATCGCGGCCCAGACATCCGGATCGGTCAGGATACGCTCATAGTTGCGGGTCCCGACATTCACGATCTTCGCATTCGGCCGGCTCGCGAAGTAGTTGGTGAAGGAGAGATAGATGGTCCAGATCAGCGGGAAGATGTTGATCGCCAGCAGCAGCACGATCGTCGGCCCGACGAAGAGCCAGGTGATGGCCCGGTCCGAGAGTCCCTTGACCCGGGTTGCCAGCCGCTTCGGCGTCGCCACGGCCGCCCGCTCCGCAAGATTAGCATATGCCGATTGATCGTCCATCACTCTCGATTCCGGAGGCATATCTTCAAACAGGAATGCTCGCCGAGAATGGATGGCTCCAACCGTCGGAGCCATCCATCGCTCACGGTCTAGAGTTTACCGGCGTCCTCGAACACCTGCGTCCAGTCCTTGACCAGACCATCCAAGGCGTGCTTCGCGGTGCCCTGATCGGCCACGACGAAGTCATGCAGCCGCTTCTGCATCGCCTGCAGAAGCTGCACATAGGATGGTTCGGCCCAGAAGTCCTTCACGAAACCCATCGAGTTCAGGAATTCCTGGGCGAAGGGTGCGCTCTTTGGGAAGCTGGGATCGTTCAGCACGGATTTGGCGCAGGAATAGCCGCCGAGCGACCACCATTTTTTCTGCACGTCGGCATTGGCGAACCACTTGATGTATTTCAGGGCGTCGTCCCGGTGGTCCGAATAGGCGACCACGGAGATGCCCTGTCCACCGAGTTGGGTGAACTGCTTGCCGTTCTCCGCGGGATTGCTGAAGAATCCGATCTTGTCGCCGCCGACATCCGGATCCTTGTACATGCCCGGCCAGAAGGCGAACCAGTTCATCATCATCGCGACCTGGCCCGATTTGAAGGCGTCCAGGCCCTCCTGCATATAGGCATCCGTGTAGCCCGGAGGTGTACAGCATTTGAAGATGGCCTTGTACATCTCAAGCCCCTTCACCGCTCCGTCGGAATTCACGAAGCCGTCCATGCTGTAGGGCTTGTTGGGGTCCTGGTACTCGAATCCATAGGGATAGAGCGCCCCTAGCGCGCCCATGGTGATGCCTTCCGAACCGCGTTCAGTGAAGATCGAAACGCCGTAGCGTTTCTTGCCGTCAACCTCGCGGCCCTGGAAAAACTCGGCGATATCCTTCAACTCGTCCCAGGTCTTGGGCGGCGCCAGGTCACGGCCGTATTTCTCCTTGAAGGCCGATTGCAGCTCGGGCTTCGCGAACCAGTCCTTGCGATAGACCCAGCCCAGCGCGTCACCCATCGCCGGCAGCGCCCAGTAGTTCTTCGTGTTTTTGGGCCATTCCGAATAGCCGAGAACGGTCGCCGGCATGAAATCGTCCATGCTGATATGTTCTTTTTCGAAGAAGTCATTCAGCTTGACGTATTGGCCGTTCTCCGCCGCGCCGCCGATCCATTGGCTGTCGCCGATCAGCAGATCGCAGAGCTTGCCTTTGGAATTAAGCTCGTTCTGCATCCGGTCGGTATAGTTCGGCCAGGGAACGAACTCGTATTTCATCTGGATTCCGGTCTGCGCGGTAAAATCCTTGCCGAGCTCGACCAGAGCATTGGCGGGATCCCAGGCCGCCCAGCAGAGGGTCAGCGAGCCTTGTGCTTGCGCTTTTTCGATTGGCGTCAGAGTCACCGCGACAGCGATGGCCCCGGCAATTGCCAGTAGCCTCTTCATCGAAAGTCCTCCCAACAGTGTTGCCGTTACACCTTCCGCCGGGTTTGTCCCGGCGGTCTTTTCGGCCGTCATTCAGCGGCCAACTTCGGCTTGGGCATCACGCCGCTTGCGCGGCCATCGCCACCGCTCCGGATGGGCGTTGATGCCTATTCGCGTTTACTAAACATCAGATCACTAAACAACGCAAGAGTGTGTTTATTAACGTCCTCGCGCTCTCGCACATGCATAAAGCGGATTATGGAGCGGAAAACCTCAGTTGCCTCCGGCTTTGAAGCCGCGTCATTTTGTTAAGTAAATTGGTTACAAAGTTTAGCGTACCGGATACCGCTCTCCTCCCTGGCCTAGGCTGCCGGCTTGATCCACTTCCCGCCCTTCGCCGATGACTTCAGCACGGCCTCGATGAAGGCGACGCCCTTCACGCCATCGCCGATCGTCGGGAACAACACCGCCTTGTCGGGCTTCTTCCCGGCGCGTGCCGCGCGGATCGCCGCGGCCGCTTCCGTGTAGATATTGGCGAAACCTTCGAGATAGCCCTCCGGATGGCCGGGCGGCACGCGGGTGACGCGGCCGGCCGACGCATTCGCTGCAGGCGAGCCGCGGGTCAGGAGCTGCGGCGGTTTCCCGTAGGGGAACCAGTGCAGGTGATTCGGATGCTCCTGGCGCCATTCGAGCCCGCCCTTGGTGCCATAGACGCGGAGCTTCAGGCCATTCTCGTTGCCGGGCGCCACCTGGCTCGCCCAGAGGATGCCCTTGGCGCCGCCTTTGAAGCGCAGCAGCACATTGACGTTATCGTCCACCTTGCGGCCCTTCACGAAGGTGTCGACATCCGAGAGCAGCGAATCCAGTTCAAGGCCGGAGACAAAGCTTGCGAGATTGTGGGCATGGGTGCCGATATCGCCGATGGCGCCGCCGCCGGACCGCTTCGGATCGGTGCGCCAGGCAGCCTGCTTCTGCCCGGTCTTCTCGATAGGCTCGGTCAGCCAGTCCTGCGGATATTCCACCTGAACCAAGCGCAGCTCACCCAAGGCGCCTTCGGCAATCATCTGCCGCGCATGCCGCACCATGGGATAGCCGGTATAGTTATGCGTGACACAGAAGACGAGGCCGGTGGATTGCACCAGTTTCTGCAGGGCCAGCGCATCCTTCAGCGTCGTGGTCAGCGGTTTGTCGCAGATCACATGGATGCCGGCCTTGAGAAACGCCATCGCCGCCGGTGCATGGACATGGTTCGGCGTGACGATGGCAACCGCCTCGATGCCATCTTTGCGTGCGTTCTCGGCGGCGGCCATCGTCGCGTAGTCGCTGTAGCAGCGATCCGCAGCAACGCCGAGCGCCTGCGCCGAGCGGATCGCCTTTTCCGGCGAAGCCGAAAGCGCCCCCGCCGCCAGATCGTATTGATCATCCATGCGCGCGGCGAGGCGGTGTACGGCGCCGATGAAGGCGCCCTCGCCGCCGCCGACCATGCCGTATTTGATTCTGCCCTGCGCTTTGTCGCTTCTGCCTTCGATCGCCATGATATCCCCTTATGATCAGCCGATGCCCAGCATGCGGCGGTTGGCCTTCTGATCGGCGCCCGATCCGGCGAAATCGTCGAAG
>DASYDA010000280.1:0-6337 GCA_036499865.1 Dongiaceae bacterium
TGAAGGCGATCGCGAAGCTGGAACCCATCGCCGCCGCCGCCGAGGAACGCGGCATCGAATTCGAATTTCCCGAACCGATCGAATTGCCGCCGCCGCTGATGACGCTCGACCATGTCGCGGTCGGCTACGAGCCCGGCAAGCCGATCCTGAAGAAGCTCGATCTCCGGCTCGATCCGGACGATCGCATCGCCTTGCTGGGTGCAAACGGCAACGGCAAGTCCACTTTCGTGAAGCTCCTCGCGCAGAAACTCGATCCGATGGAGGGCGAGGTCCGGCGCTCCTCCAAGATCCGGGTCGGCTATTTCGCCCAGCATCAGGGCGAGGAACTCGATCTCGAGGCGACCGCGCTCATCCTCATGGAGCGCGCCGCGCCGAAGCTCATCCCGGAAAAACGCCGCGCGCATCTCGGCCGCTTCGGTTTCGGCGCCGATAAGATCAACACTCGCGTGGGGTCGCTCTCCGGCGGCGAGAAGGCGAGGCTGCTGCTGGCTTTGATGAGCTGGTCGGCGCCGAACATCCTGCTGCTCGACGAGCCCACCAACCATCTCGATATCGACAGCCGCCAGGCCTTGGTCCAGGCGGTCAACGATTTCAAGGGCGCGGTGGTGCTGATCAGCCACGATCCCCACTTGATCGAACTCTGCGCCGACCGGCTCTGGCTGGTGAAGGACGGCACCGTTCGCGGCTATGACGGCGATCTCGACGACTACCGCAAGATGCTCCTGGACGATGCGCGTTCGGCGCGCAGCACGTCCGCCGACCGCACCCGCGGCAACCAGCCATCGCGCAAGGACGAGCGCCGCCAGGCCGCCCAAGACCGGGCGCAGAAGCGCGCACAATTGAAGCAAACCGCCGACCGCGCCGGTCTGGCGGTCGAGAAGCTGACCCAGGCGATCAAGCTGATTGAAAAGAAACTCGCCGATCCGAAGCTCTATGACGCGGCACCCGCGGAGGCCGCCGAGTGGCAGAAGAAGCATGCCGAAGTCAGCCAGAAGCTTGCCGATGCGGAGAATGCCTGGCTGGAAGCGCAGGGGGCGCTGGAGAGTCGCGCGGTGGCGGGCCAGTAGCTCCCGGCGAAGATCGCGGAGCGGCCATGCCATATCGGCATTGGCCTTGCGGCGGCGGCGCCGCTTCGATGCCCAGGTCTCGAGGAATCGCAGGGGATCGTGATGAGCGACAGCATCGCCAGGACGCCGGAACCGCCTTACTACGCGGTGATTTTCACCTCGCTGCGGACTGAAGGCGATAACGGCTATGGCGCGACCGCCGACCGGATGGAAGAGCTCGCCAAGGGCCAGCCGGGCTATCTGGGCTTCGAATCGGCACGGTCCGGATTGGGCATTTCCGTCGCCTATTGGCGCAGCCTCGAGGACATCGCGGCCTGGAAGCGGCAGGTCGAGCATGCCGAAGCCCAGCGTCGCGGCCGGACGGAATGGTATTCGGCTTATCGGATCCGGATCGCGAAGGTGGAACGGGAATACGGCTTCGAGGAGCCGTAACGCCGCGACGGCCTATTTGCCGTCCTCGGTGTGCTCAAGATTCTGCGGATCCTTGACGGCCTGGTTCTTCAGGAATTTCCGCCATTTGGCGACGTTCTGGTTGTGCTGTTCGAGTGTTTCGGCGAAGGCATGGCCGCCGCTGCCGTCGGCGACGAAATAGAGATCCTTGGTCTTGGCGGGATGCAGCACGGCGGTGATCGCCGCGATGCCGGGATTGGCGATCGGGCCTTCCGGCAGGCCGGCGATCAGATAGGTGTTGTAGGGGCTGTCGATCTTGAGGTCGGCATTGCTCAGCGGCCGGTCGAGTTTCCCCTTGCCCTGGGTCAAGACGAAGATGACCGTCGGGTCGGATTGCAGCGCCATTCCCTTCTTCATGCGGTTATAGAAGACCGCGGCCACCTTGGGCCTCTCGCCGACCTGACCGGTCTCCTTCTCCACCAGAGAGGCCATGGTGACGGCTTCGGCGGGCGAGGTGAGGGAGATTTCCGTATCCCGGCCCACCCAGAGATTGGCCAGAGCCGCCTTCATGTCGTTTTCCATGCGGGCAACGATCTGCGCGCGGGTATCGCCGAGCACGAAGAAATAGGTCTCCGGCAGCAGGCTGCCCTCGGGCGGCGGCGGCGGCAGATCGCCCTGGAGTTCCGGCGTCTGGGTGAGGATGCCGAAGATCTCCGGGACCGTCAGGCCTTCCGCCACGGTCACCCGATGCAGGACGGGCTTGCCGAGGATGAGAACATCGATGGCGCCCTTATCGCTGACGGCGGCGGGAAACTTGAACTCGCCGGCATGCAAGGCCTGGCCGTGCGTGGTCAGCCGTGCGCCGAGGGCGAAGACGAAGGGGTCCTGAATGACGCCGGCATCCGCCAGGACATGGGCGATGCCCTGGGTACCGACACCCTTCGGGACGATGACGACCTTCTCTTCGGTCAACGGCCCCGGGGCGTTGAAGGCGTGCCAGAACCATGCGGCAGTGCCGCCGACCAGAAACGCCAGGACGACGACGAGAAGTACGAGACCTCTGATCAGCCGCAACAACCTGCTGCGCGGACGGTCGCTCAAGCAGTGGCCTCAGTTCGGAGCGGAGAAGACCAGGCTGGCATTGGTGCCGCCGAATCCGAAGGAGTTCGACAGCACATGGCGGATCTTCCGTGGCTTCGCTTCCTTGGGCGCGAGGTCGATATCGCAGCCTTCGGAAGGGTTATCGAGATTGATGGTCGGCGGCGCCACCTGATCGCGCAAAGCGAGGACCGAGAAGATCGCCTCGACCGCGCCGGCCGCACCCAGCAGATGCCCGATCGCCGACTTCGTCGAGGACATGGTGAGTTCATAGGCGTGCTCGCCGAACAGCCGCTTCACCGCGCTGAGCTCGATCTCGTCGCCGAGCGGCGTCGAGGTGCCATGGGCGTTGATGTAGTCGATATCTTCGGGGTTGAGCTTGGCGCGCTTCAAGGCGGCGGTCATGGCGCGGAAACCACCATTGCCATCTTCCGCCGGAGCGGTGATGTGGTGGGCGTCGCCGGACATGCCATAGCCGACGACCTCGGCGTAAATCTTCGCGCCGCGCGCCTTGGCGTGTTCGAGTTCTTCCAGCACCACGATTCCGGCGCCTTCGCCCATGACGAAGCCGTCGCGATCCTTGTCCCAGGGGCGCGAAGCCGCGGTCGGATTGTCGTTGAACGCGGTCGAGAGCGCCCGCGAGGCGGCGAAGCCGGCGATCCCGATCCGGTTGATGGTGGATTCGGCGCCGCCCGCGATCATTACATCGGCGTCTTCCAGCATGATCATGCGCGCGGCGTCGCCGATCGCATGGCTGCCGGTGGCGCAGGCCGTCACCACCGAATGGTTGGGGCCACGAAAGCCGTATTTGATCGAGACATGGCCGGAAGCGAGATTGATCAGCGCCGCCGGGATGAAGAACGGGCTGACGCGGCGCGGGCCCTTGTCCCTCAGGATCTGCGAAGTCTCGTAGATGACGTTGAGTCCGCCGATGCCGGATCCGATCATGACGCCGGTGCTGTTGCGCTCGTCATCGGTCTTCGGTTCCCATCCCGAATCGATAACCGCTTCCTGAGCGGCGCCCATGGCCATCAGGATGAAGTCGTCCATCTTCTTCTGGTCCTTGGGCGAGACATATTCGTCGGGATTGAAATTGCCCGACTTGATGTCGCCCCGCGGAACCTGGCCGGCGATCTTGGCCGGCAGATCGGAGACGTCAAAGGATTGGATAGAACTGATACCGGATTCGGCGTTCACCAATCGACGCCAGACGTGCTCGACGCCGACGCCCAAAGGCGAAACGATGCCGATTCCAGTGACCACCACTCGACGCATGATGACCTGCCTCGTCAGCTCGATGCCGCGCACCAGCGGCGCGGCCGATAATGGAAATTGTGGTCGCCGCGGTTCGGCACAAGGGCTAGACGCCGCCATCCGGCGTCATAGCCGATGTGCCAATTCGACATGCCCCCATCCGACATGCAGAAGTTCGGCACGCAAGAGCCGGGCGGGGCGAACCGAGGACCGTTCAATCAGCTGGACTTCGACTTGATGAAGTCGATGGCGTCCTTCACCGTGAGGATCTTCTCAGCGGCGTCGTCGGGGATCTCGCAACCGAACTCTTCTTCGAAAGCCATAACGAGTTCGACGGTATCAAGGCTGTCTGCACCGAGGTCGTCGATGAAGCTCGCGCCTTCGGTCACCTTGGCTTCCTCGACGCCGAGGTGCTCGATGACGATTTTCTTCACCCGTTCCGCGATATCGCTCATAGGAGATCCCTCTCTGCTGCGCCGCCCTTCGCTGCTTGCCGGCGGTTAAGTTCCTCGCGTCCAGCCGGTTCCCGACCACAATCTCGGGCCGCATTACCCCTACGCCGGCGCATTCCGAGCGGTGAATTAACATAGTTGCCCGGCTTTGACCAGCGGTCGGGCAAGAACCGAAAAATACAAGCTAAATCATAGCCATGCCGCCATTTACATGGAGCGTTTGACCGGTGATATAGGCGGCTTCGTCGCTGGCCAGAAAGACAACCGCGGCCGCCACTTCGGCGGCCGATCCTAGGCGCGCGGCGGGAATGGCGGGCATCAATCTTGCCTTCTGATCCGCATTCAGCGCGTCGGTCATCGCGGTTTCGATGAAGCCCGGGGCGACGGTGTTGACCGTGATCGAGCGCGAGGCCAGCTCCTGGGCGAGGGCTTTCGACATGCCGATCATTCCGGCTTTCGCGGCGGCATAGTTCGCCTGGCCGGGATTGCCGGTGACGCCGACGATCGAGGTGATGCCGATGATGCGGCCGAATCGGCGCTTCATCATGCCGCGCATCGCCGCGCGGGCGAGACGGAAACCGGCGGTCAGGTTGACGTCGAGGACCTTCTGCCATTCCTCGTCTTTCATCCGCATGGAGATGTTGTCGCGGGTGAGGCCGGCATTGTTGACCAGGATGTCGAGCTTGCCCATGGCGGCCTCGGCCTGTTTGACGAGCTCATCGGTCGCCACCGGATCGCCGAGATCGCAGGGCAGGATATGGGTGCGATCGCCGAGCTCTGCCGCCGCCTTCTCCAGCGCCTCTCGCCGCGTGCCGGAGAGGCCCACCGTGGCACCCTGTGCATGCAGTGCCTTCGCAATCGCGCCGCCGATGCCACCGGAGGCCCCGGTCACCAGAGCGGTCTTGCCTGTCAGATCGAACATCGAAAATTCCTTGCTGTCGCCGGAGTAAAGTGCAGGCAGCAACATAAGCGATCTTCATAGGGGGGCGCAAAATGCAAATACCAGACCCAGATAGGGCATCTTCGCTATGGTGAAGTATCTGCTGCGGCTGTTTCGATCCAATACTTCTATTATAGTGCGTCAGACTGTACTTCGGCGTTCCATTGCACTTTAGACCAACCGACTACCGGGATAATGAAATCGTGCATTCGTACTCAGTCCAGTTTCGAATATTCGGCAAAGACCTTGATCCCAGCGGGATCACGCGTGACCTGGGCCTTGAGCCTAACCATGTCAGAATTGCCGGGGAAAGATGCTTTGGCGCCGGCAAAAAGGTATGGCCGGAATCTCTATGGTCTTATGAGGGAGACAATGACTCAATTCCGCGGGCCAAGAAATGGGCATCTCTGGAAGATGGCCTCACTTATCTTCTCGATAGGCTGGCGTCGAAGAAGAGCTTAATCCGAGCGTATGCCGGCAAATTTGAAATGATCTGGTGGTGCGGGCACTTTCAGTCGAGCGCTGACGGAGGTCCAACTCTATCCGCCGATCTACTGCTGAGATTAGCTGACTTGGGTGTCCCGCTCTACATCGACAACTATCACTTCACGGATGATGATGCTTCGGTTACTTCGCAGCCACCTTCGCAAGATGAAGCTGAGCAGTGAATTGGACGAAGGAGAGGGCTTTAGAGTTCAGCAATTGCCACAGCGCGTCCCTTCTCCCCTCGAGGGAGAAGGTTAGGATGAGGGGGCCTCTCCAGCGACTCATCCGTCGAGAGCGCTGACAAAGACACTCGTGGATGGTCCGCCTTCGCGGACCATGACGAATTGTTATAGGGCAAGCATCGCGGGACACCCTGGCCGCGCGCCGCCTAGCTAAGCGCCTTCAAAGCCGCTTCGATGTCTTCCGGCGTGCCGACCGAGCTTGCCTCGATCTCGCGGGCAATCCGTTTGGTCAGGCCGGCGAGCACCTTGCCGGCGCCCAGTTCGAAGATGCGGGTGACGCCCTCGGTCTTCATGGTCTCGATGCTTTCGCGCCACCGCACGGTGCCGGTCACCTGATCGACCAACTGCTTGCGGATGGTCTCGGGATCGCTCACCGGAGCCGCGGTCACGTTGGCGATCAGCGGTACG
>DASYDA010000281.1:0-10568 GCA_036499865.1 Dongiaceae bacterium
GATCGCCCGCGGATGATCGAGCGAACAGGTATAGACGGTGAGCCGCCTCGGTCCATAGGACCAGGCCTGATCCACGGCCCAATTCAGCAGGTATTTGCCGAGGCCGCGCCCGATGAATTGCGGGATCAGTCCGAAATAGGCGAGGGCGACGTCCGGTGCCGGCCGGCGATCCAGCTCGACGAAGCCTGCCGGCTGGCCATCGGAATAGAGCACCGAGAGTTCGACTTGGGGATGGCCGATCTCCGCCAGCAGGTTCTCATCGGACATGCGCCGCCGATTGGTCCAGAGCCATTCCTCGCCGACGGTGTTGTAGAGGAAGCGGTAGAAGGCGATGGTCGGCTTCTCGACCCGCAGCAGCGCGTGCTTTCCCGGCGGCAGCGGCACCGTGGGGCGGGTCGGCGGTACCATCATCTCCATATAGGTGATCACGAGATCGATCTGCGATTGGGTGAGATCGACATCGCCCTTGTCGAGCCAGCGCCCCATGACGGCATGGCCCGCATTCTCGAAGCCGAGGCGTTTGTAGAATTCGAGGGCGACGGGATTTTCCGCCCGCACCATCAGATTGCATTTCGGCATGCCGCGCGCGACCAGCCAGGCCTCCGCAAGCTGGACCAATTGCCGGCCGAAACCGCGGTCGCGCATGTCCTTGGCGACGGCGAGCTTATAGATCCAGCCGCGATAGCCGTCATGCCCGACCAGAACACTGCCGATCACGCGCTCATCCTCGCGCCCGACATAGAGCAGGCAATTGGAATTGCGCTGGGCGCGCGCGATCTCGATCGCCGGATCGTTATAGGCTTTGAGCATGCCGGCTTCGCGCCACAACGCGACGATCGTCTCGAAATCGCCTTCGGAATAGGGTTGAACGATCATGATGCGCCTGCGGCAGGCTCCACGGGGGTATCGCCCGGCAATCCCCATTCCGCCCAGGAGCCGTCATAGACGGAGACATCGCGATGGCCGACGAGATCGAGGCCGAGCGCCAGCACGGAGGCGGTGATACCGGAACCGCAGCTCGTCACTACCGGATTCTTGGGGTCGATGCCGGCGGTGGCGAATTTGCCGCGCAGCTGCTCGACCGGCAGGAAGGTTCCGTCCGGACGCAGGAGCTGGTTGAAGGGCAGGTTAAGCGATCCTGGAATATGCCCGGCGCGCCGTCCGGGCCAGAGCTCCGGTTCGGTGGCATTGAAGCGGCCGGCGGCCCGCGCATCCAGAACCTGCTCGCGCCGCGATGTGAGGTTGGCCAGCATCTGCTGCTTGTTCCGGACCATTGTGTTGTCGAAACGCGTGGTGAAATGCCGTTCGCGCGGAGCGGGGATCTCGTCGTTCACGGGCCGACCCTCCGCCAGCCATTTCATCAACCCGCCATCCAGCACGAAGACATCGCGCGCGCCGAAGACGCGGAAGGTCCACCAGACCCGGGGCGCCCCCATCATGCTGTTGGCGTCGTAGACCACGATCCGGTTGCCGTCGCCGATGCCGAGCTTGCGCACCCGTGACGCGAACTTGTCGGCGGGCGGCAGCATATGCGGAAGATCCGTGGTGCCGTCCTTGATCTCGTCGATATCGAAGAACACCGCACCCGGGATATGCCGCTCGTTGTATTCCGCACGCGCATTCTTCCCCTGCATCGGCAGATAGTAGGTGGCGTCGACGATGCGGAGATCGGGCTGATTGAGATTATTGGCCAGCCATTCGGTGCCGACGAGGGCGGATGAGTCGGGATGAGCCATGTGCCCGCTCAGTCCTTCAAGGCGAGGTTGATGCGCCGGTTCATCTTGCCTTTGCTTTCGATCTTCACGCATTCGATGCCGCCGATCTCGCCGGTGCGCGCCACATGCGTACCGCCGCAGGGCTGCAGGTCCACGCCTTCGATCTCCAGAAGGCGTACCCGGCCCTGACCCATCGGCGGCTTCACCGACATGGTCCGCACCAGCTCAGGCCGCGCCGCCATCTCCTCATCGGTGATCCAGCGTGTGCCCGTCGGGTGATCCTCGGCCACCAGCCGCTGCAGCTCCGCGGTGATCTTGTCCTTTTCCGGGCTGCCCTCCGGCAGGTTGAAATCGAGGCGCCCTTTGCCGTCGCTCACTTGGCCGCCGGTGACTTCGCCCGGAACGATCGACGAGAGCAGATGCAGGCAGGTATGCATGCGCATCAACCGATGGCGCCGGTCCCAATCGATCTCGGCGGTCACTTGGGTTCCCGCGGCGATCGGCCGCGCACCCTCGGCCGGGACATGGATGATCTCGCCGGGCTCGGTGCCTTTCACGGCGTCGCGGATCGCGATCTCGGTGCCGTCTTCCAGGCGCAGTCGCCCGGTATCGCCCGGCTGCCCGCCGCCGGTCGGATAGAAGACCGTGCGGTCGAGACGGATACCGCGCTCGTCCACGACCGTGACCGTCGCCGTGCAATACTTCAAATAGGCGTCTTCGCGAAACAGGGCTTCCATAGGCTGCCGGCTCCCGGGCGTTTCTGGCGTCTTCCGCGCATCATATCGGGGCGGCCTTGACGGTCAAGGATGGCACTCCTACCGTTCTCCCCAAATCCGGGGAGGGAAGAATGGGAAAGCCCATCGTCTACGGTCCGCGCTACAGCGTCTATACGAGGGCGGCCATCATGGCGCTCATGGAAAAGCGCGTCGAGCACGAGGTCGTCCACATAGACATGGATGCCAAGGAGCACAAGGCGCCGCCGCATCTGGCCCGCCACCCTTTCGGCATGCTGCCGGCCTTCGAACACAACGGATTCAAGATCTACGAGACAGGTGCCATCCTGCATTACATCGACGACGCCTTTCCGGGCACCCGCCTGACACCCAACGACATCCACCGCCGGACCCGCGCCGAACAGATCATCAGCGTGATCAATGCCTACGGCTATCGCCCGATCGTCTGGGGCATCTTCGTGCCACGCACCTTCACGGAGCCGGGAAAACCCGTGGATGAAGCCGCCATCGCCGCCGCCGTTCCCGCGGCCGAACAATCTCTGAAGGCGATCGAAGATCTGATGACGAATCCCGACCCGTTCCTGGTCGGCCGCCAGATCAGCCTCGCCGATCTGCTGTTGGAACCGATCATCCACTATTTCGCGGGCACGTCGGAAGGAAAGCGCATCCTGCCGCTTTATCCCAAGCTCACGGCCTGGCACCACGCACTGCAATCATGCCCGAGCGTCGCGCAGACGGTGCCGGTTCTCTAAGAGCCTGACTCAAAGTGATTCTAGGAGTTCTCGATTCGTCGATGGCAAGCCCTCGCGCCGATACTTCCGACCGATGATTTCAGTGCAAGCCAGTGTGGCTTCCATCGATTTCGCAATCCCAGTGAATTAAGCTGGACCAATTGGAATTCGGATCGGGAGCATCAATGGCCATGCGCAAAGCCAAGCCAGGCGCACGGCGCTGCAGGAGCTAAGCCGTGGCGAGGCGGGTGCTGTTCATCCACGGCGCGGGCGAGGGCGCGCATGAGGCGGACGCGAGAATGGCCGCTGCTCTGCAGGCGGAGCTGGGCTCAGCCTATGAGGTCGACTGTCCGCAGATGCCTGATGAGGCCGACCCCGATCGGGCGGCTTGGGCGCGCCGGCTCCTGGATCTGATGGCGGGTGACGACCGGCCGGTGGTGGTGGGCCACTCCGCCGGCGGCCTGCACCTGCTGCTCACGCTCGCCGAAGCGCCGGACCCGCCGCCTCTCGCAGGCCTGTTCCTGATCGCGGCGCCCTTCTGTGGCCAAGGTGGGTGGGAGATCGGAGGCTACGACCTGCCGTCCGATCTGGCTCAGAGGCTTCCCGCCACCTTGCCGCTGCGGCTCTACCACGGCGACCGCGATGCGGTGGTCCCCTTCGCGCACCTGGATCTCTACGCCCGCGCCCTGCCTCGGGGCATGGCGCGTCGCCTACCGGGGCGGGACCATCAGCTGAACGAGAACCTGGCTGAGGTGGCCGGCGACATACGGGCGCTGGAGGAAGGATAGCGATGCACCCGCCAGAACATGGATGCCGTCCACGAATTTCCGTCGATTACAACCAGTCCGGCGCCGGCAGGTTCTTCGACTTCAGGAATTCCGGGTTGAACAGCTTGCTCTGGTAGCGCGTGCCATAGTCGCAGAGCAGGGTGACGATGGTGTGGCCCGGCCCCAGCTCTTTCGCCAGCCGGATCGCACCGGCGACATTGATGCCGGTCGAGCCGCCGAGGCAGAGCCCCTCATACTTCAGGAGATCGAAGATGATCGGCAGGGCTTCGCTGTCCGGGATCAGATAGGGGAAATCGACCGGCGTGCCTTCGACGTTCTTGGTGATGCGTCCTTGGCCGATGCCTTCGGTGATGGAACTACCCGATGACTTCAATTCGCCGCTGCTGAAATAGCTGTAAAGCGCCGCACCTTCCGGATCGGCCAGCGCCACCTTGATCTTCGGATTCTTCTCTTTGAGAAAGATCGCGCAGCCGGAAAGCGTGCCGCCGGTGCCCACGGCACTGACGAAGCCATCCACCTTGCCGTCGGTCTGGCGCCAGATCTCGGGGCCGGTGGTCGTATAATGTCCATGGCGATTGGCGACATTGTCGAACTGGTTGGCCCAGATGACGCCGTTCGGATTGCTGTCCTTCAATTCCTGCGCGAGGCGCTCGGAGACCCGCACATAATTGCCGGGATCCTTATAGGGCAAAGCGGGCACTTCCTTCAGCTCGGCGCCGGCCAGGCGCAGCATGTCTTTCTTTTCCTGGCTCTGCGTCTCGGGAATGACGATCAGCGTCTTGTAGCCGCGCGCATTGCCGACCAGCGCCAGGCCGATCCCCGTATTGCCGGCGGTGCCTTCGATGATGAGGCCGCCGGGCCGGATCTGGCCCTTCTTCTCGGCATCGATGATGATCGCCAAGGCCGCGCGGTCCTTCACCGATCCGCCTGGATTGAGGAATTCCGCTTTGCCCAGAATGGTGCAGCCGGTCAATTCCGACGCCTTCTTGAGCTTGATCATCGGCGTATTGCCGATCGCGTCCACGAAACCCTGGCGAAAATCCATGATATTTCCTGCTTTATCCAAATCCGGTGTGAAATAGCTGAGCCGCCAGCCTAGGCAGCCATCCGCGGCGGATCAAGCCCGCTAATTCTCCGCTAAAATCTAAGAATTCAGGGGATAAAGCGACTTCGGCGCGTACTGGAACCGATAATGCTTCAGGCTGGCGGCGGCGGGGCCGGGGCAATCCACATCGACGATGCAACGGGTGAGGGGTGTGAAGCCGGCGCGAAAGTGGTTTTTCGCCTTGGCGCAGATCAGCCCCTGGCGCGCCACGTCGATGCCGTGCAAGGCGAAATAGCCGGGATCGTTCGGCGTCTGGCAGCTTTCTGTCACGATCACCTTGATGCCTTCGATCTCGAGCAAAGCGGTGCGGCCAAGGTCGACGGGGAGGTTGTTTTCCATCGGTCCGAGATTGCGAAACTTGCCGTCGGTCAGTTTGAGGATTCGCCCCGTCACCGGAATCGGCGGCCCGAAGGCATCCGTCACGCGGCCGCCCAGCGTGGTTTTCAGGATCGCGCCGACACCTGCCTGATGCGCGCGCATCGCCAGATACGGGTCCCAGAAGAAACCGAACACCGTCGGCACGGTGGGCTTGGCCTTCAGCAAAGCGCGAAACAGTTCCGGCGTATCGCCGATGCCGCCGGAAAGCGGATTGTCCGCCGGATCGACCACGGCTGCTGGCTTGCTCCCCTTGCTGGCTAGGGCCCTGGCGATGCCTTCCGCGGCATCCGGGAAGCTCACGGTGAAGCGGTCGCGGCGGGCGGCGATCTCCTCGGCCAAATCCCGCGCCGCGCGCTCGGCCAGGGCCCGATCGCCATCGGCGAAGACCATGGCGCTGGCGCCGGCAAAAGGAGAGTCGCCATAGGCGAAGCCGCCGAAGACCGAGGCGTCGAGAATTCCCGGTTTCGCGCGCCATGCCGCGGCCAAGACCGCCAGTTCCGCCATCGGTCCATCGGTCGTCCGCATATTGAAGCTCGGCAGGATGGCCGGCACCTTGGCGAGCGCGCCGACCGGCCGGATGGCGCCGTCGCACATGGCGACCAATTGCCGGAGAACCTGTGCTGCGACCTGATCCATATCGACATGGGGATAGGTCTTGTAGCCGGCGGCGATATCCACCGCATCGATCATCGCCGCACCGAGATTGCCGTGCAGATCGAACGTCACGCCGAACGGCATGTTGCCGATCACCGAGCGCGCCTGTTGCAGCAGATCGAGTTCCGGCGTCGGATCATCTTCCGTCACGCCGGCGCCATGCAATGATAAATAAACTGCGTCCCACTGGTCGTGGCCGAGCCCGTCGAGAATGGTGTCGCGGATTTCCGCAAAAGCCTCGCGGGCCATGGGGCCGCCCGGAGGCGCCGCGGCGCAGAGCAGGAATTCGACTTCCCAATCCGGATTGGCTTCCGCGAAAGCCACCACCGCGCCCATCTCCGTCGCCGTGCCGCGATAGAACGCCGCGGCGGCGGGACCGGAGACGAATTCGCGTGCCTCGAAGACCGGCAATCCGGCGATCACCGGCGAAAAGGAATTGCCTTCATACCAGAGACGCGCGACGGCGAGCTTGCGCGTCATGGTTCAGCGCCAGGCCGCGCGGACGCGATCGCGGTGCAGCAGCATCCATTGCAGCGCCATGATCAACGGGCCGTTGCAGGTCTCCGGGCTTTCGAGGATGCTGGGAATCTTCGCCACATCGAACAGGGTGGAGCGGATATCCTCGTGCTCTTCCTCGAGTCCATGCACGCCGCCGAGGCTTCGCGAATCCATGCGGCCGCAGAAAAGGACCAGAACTTCATTGGTGATGCCGGGGCTGGGCAGATGGCGATGCATCTCGATGAGATCGGTCAACGGGCAGTTGGCCTCTTCCATGGCCTCGCGGCGCGCAAGCTGCTCCAGCGTCTCATCCTTGTCGGCGATGCCGGCGACGATTTCGCGCTCCCAGGCCGGCAATCCCGAGAGATGCGCGGCCACGCGAAACTGCTCGATCAGCAGGATCTTGTCGGCGATGGGATCATAGGGCAGCACGGCCACGGCGGACGGGCGGAGGACCAGCTCGCGGGTCATGGGTCCGATCGTGCCGCCGTTGAAGCTGCTGTGGCTGACGGTGATCCGCGCCAGCTTGAGAAAACCCTGAGACAGCCATTCCTGGCCGTGAATTGTGACCTTCCCGTCCATATTTTCCTGCGTATCGGTGAATTGCTCGCACTATACAGCGAGAGCCCGGGAAAGCTAGATTGCCCGGCGGAACGTCAGGGGTAATTCATGTCTCGAGATCCGCGTTACGATATCCTGTTCGAGCCGGTCCGGATCGGGCCGGTCACCGCCAAGAATCGCTTCTTCCAGGTGCCGCATTGCAACGGCATGGGCTATGCCAATCCGAAAGGCCATGCCGCGATGCGCGGTGTCAAAGCCGAAGGCGGTTGGGCGGTGATTTCAACGGAAGAGGTAGAGATCCACCCAAGTGGGGATGTGGCACCCTATATCGAAGGGCGGCTCTGGGACGATCGCGACATTCCGGCGCATGCGCTGATGTGCGAGGCGGTGCATCGCCATGGCGCCCTAGCTGCCATTGAATTGACACACAACGGAACCTCGGCCTCCAATCTCACCAGCCGCGAAGTGCCGCTCGGGCCCTCGCATCAGCCGACCAATTACCATCCGTTCCAGGCCCGCGCGATGGACCATGAGGACATCCGCAACTACCGCCGCTGGCACCGCGATGCGGCCTTGCGTGCCAAGAAGGCTGGCTTCGACATCATCTATGTCTATGCCGCGCACGATCTCAGCCTCGCGATGCATTTCTTGCAAAAGCGCCGGAACCAGCGCATCGACGAATATGGCGGCAGCCTCGCCAATCGCGCGCGGCTGCTGAAGGAGCTGATCGAGGATACCAAGGATGCCGTCGGCGATACCTGCGGTGTCGCCGTGCGTTTCGCCGTCGATGAGCGGATGGGCGAGGACGGCATCCAACATGATGGCGAGGGCCGCGAGGTCATCGCCATGCTGGCCGAACTTCCCGATCTGTGGGACGTCAATATCAGCGCTTGGAAGCACGATTCCATCACCTCCCGTTTCGGCGAGGAGGCGCATCAGGAACAGTTCGTCGGCTTCGTGAAGCAGCTCACCACCAAGCCGGTGGTCGGCGTCGGCCGTTTCACCTCGCCGGACCAGATGGTGCGGCAGATCAAGAAGGGCATTCTCGATTTCATCGGTGCGGCGCGGCCCTCGATCGCCGATCCGTTCCTGCCGAAGAAGATCGAGGCGGGCCGTCCCGATGACATCCGCGAATGCATCGGGTGCAATATCTGCACCGCCGGCGACATGACCATCACCGCGATCCGTTGCACCCAGAATCCCACCATGGGCGAGGAGTGGCGCAAGGGCTGGCATCCCGAGATCATCGCCGCCAAGCAATCCAACGATCGTGTGCTGATCGTCGGCGCCGGCCCGGCCGGCCTCGAGGCCGCGCGAGCGACCGGCTTGCGCGGCTACGAAGTGCATCTGGCCGAAGCCGGCAGCGAACTCGGCGGCCGTGTCAGCAAGGAATCGAAGCTGCCAGGCCTTTCCGCCTGGGCGCGGGTGCGCGACTATCGCACCTATCAGATCGGCAAGATGACCAATGTCGAGGTCTACCGCGAGAGCCGTTTGACCGCCGAACAGATCGCTGAATTCGGCTTCGAGCGCGTCGTGCTCGCGACCGGCTCTCGTTGGCGTGCGGATGGCGTGGGGCGTAGCCATCACCGGCCGCTTCCCGGTTTCGCCGGTGCCAATGCCTTCTCGCCGGACGACATTATGGAAGGGCGATTGCCGGCGCAGGGACCCGTGGTCGTCTATGACGACGACAACTTCTATATGGGCAGCCTGATCGCCGAGCGGCTGGCGCAAGCGGGCCTCGATGTCACTCTCGTGACGACCGGCGATGTGGTCGCGGCCTGGGCCTCGAACACGCTCGAGGTCGTCCATATCAACAAGCAGCTTCGGCGCCTCGGAATTAAAGTCATCACCGCCCACGATGTCGTGGGTTTCGACGGCACGCAGGTGCAGCTCGTCAGTGCCTATGGCGAGCCGGATCGCAGCATCCCGGCCCGTGCCGTCGTCGGCGTGACATCGCGCATCCCGGAGGAAGCTTTGTATCACGCGCTGCAGGCGAGTACCGCGGCCTTGGCGGAGGCCGGCATCAAGTCGGTGACCCGGATCGGCGATTGCCTGGCCCCGGGCTTCATCGCCCATGCGGTGTATAGCGGCCATCGCTTCGCCCGGGAGCTCGATGCGCCGTCCAGCGAGACGGTGCCCTTCAAGCGCGTGGTTTACTCGGATTGGCTGAGGGAGGATGTTCCGGCATGACCTTCGATGAATCCCAGATGATCCAGACCCTTGCTGATCTCGATGCCATCACCGAGCGCGCCAGCGGTGGCGCAGTTGGTAAGGAACAGAAGCAGCTCGATATCTACAGCCGCCAGTTCATCGGCCTGTCGCCGTTCTGCTGCCTCGCCACCAGCGACGCCGAGGGGGGCGCGGATGTTTCGCCGCGGGGCGACAAACCGGGTTTTGTGCGCGTGTTGGACGATCATGCGGTGCTGATCCCGGATCGCCCCGGCAACAACCGGATGGATTCGCTGCGCAACGTGATCCAGAATTCGCAGGTCGGTCTGTTGTTTCTGATCCCGGGTTTCGAGGACACGCTGCGCCTCAACGGTCGCGCTTGTGTCACCAAGGATCCGAACCTGCTCGCCGACAGCGCCGTTGACGGCAAGGCGCCGAAATTCGGAATCCTGGTGAGCGTGGAAGAGGTTTTCTTGCATTGTGCAAAGGCATTCCGTCGCTCGCGGCTCTGGGATCCCGCATCCCAGGTGGATCGCAAGGTGATGCCGACCCTGGCCGGTATGATCATGCGCCAGATGGCGGAGGCGGAACGCCGCGCCAAACCGGCCCCGGAGGAAGTGGCCGCCGTCGACGCCGAGATCGAAGAGGAATACCAAACCCAACTCTATTGAGATCCAGCTCCGTTCGACCCAGCGACAGGAACCCCCATGCTCTACTGCATCTTCTGCTACAACGACGACGAGATGGTCGGCAACTGGAGCAAGTCGGAGGAGGAGGCCGTGATGACACGGCTCGCCGTCGTTCAGGACAAACTGGCCGCGACAGGCAAGCTCGGCCCGGTGGCGCGCCTGCAATCGATCAAGACCGCCACCAATGTTCGCAAGAACGGCGGCAAGGTCGTTGTGACCGATGGCCCCTTCGCCGAAGCCAAGGAACATCTGCTCGGTTTTTACATGATCGATTGCGAAAGCATCGAAGAGGCGACCGAGATCGCGAAATCGCTCCAGGCCGCGAATTCGGGGCCAAGCGCCTACGAGATCCGCCCAGTCATGTATTACGGCGCCGGCGGCGAAGCGGGCAAGCGGATCTGAGCTCTATTCCACATACCCGGCCCGCGTCGCAGGCGAGGGCGGGTGTGGGTGGTATTCGCTGCGGGGATCGAGTTCCGGTGCGCCATAGGCGCCCTGGGTGAGCGGTACGGCGACATAGTCGCTCTGCTCCT
This sequence comes from Dongiaceae bacterium, assembly GCA_036499865.1. Lineage (GTDB taxonomy): Bacteria > Pseudomonadota > Alphaproteobacteria > Dongiales > Dongiaceae > Dongia. The sequence continues at coordinate 10,556 of DASYDA010000281.1, forward strand.
CCGGGGTCTTCGC
>DASYDA010000282.1:0-5674 GCA_036499865.1 Dongiaceae bacterium
CCGGGGATCACGCGTTCGGATCTCCTGGTCATCAACAAGACGGACCTCGCCCCCCTGGTCGGCGCCGATCTCGACCTGATGGCCCGTGATGCCGCCCGTATGCGGGGCACGAAGCCGGTGGTGTTCGCCAACATGCGGCGCGGCACTGGGCTCGAGGAGATCGTGGCCTTCCTGCTGGATCAGGGCGGCTTCCAACGCCGTAAATCCGCTTTCGCCGCCGCGCTGCCGCCGCTGCCGGAATGGCATTGAGCGCTGTCACGGTTCGGATCGAGAATCTGCCTGAATTTTGATCGGCAGGTTTCTCGCTGCTGAAATTTTGTGCAATCCATTGCGGCGATCTCTGCAAATCGCTTGAAATCCGCGCCTTTTCGTTCTGGCACGGCAGTTGCTGTTAGTGCTGCGCTGCAAAAGAAAATGGAGGGGCGGCGTATGCGTTGGGCTGAGAGACAATTGAATTCGAATATTGGGAAAGCGGGACCGTCGAGACGGTGGGGGCGTTATGCGCTCGCCGGTCTGGCGGCGGCTTTGACATTGGCGCCGGGCCTCGCCCAGGCTCAAACCACGCCCAAGCTGGATTCCGGCGACACCGCCTGGATGATGACGTCCATGGCCCTGGTGCTGATGATGACCATCCCGGGCCTGGCGCTCTTCTATGGCGGCATGGTCCGCAAGATGAACGTGCTGGCCACCGTGATGCAGTCTTTCGCCATCACCTGCCTGATCACGGTGGTCTGGATGGTGGTCGGCTACACCATGGCCTTCACGCCGGGGAACGCCTTCGTCGGCGGCTTCACGCGCTTCCTACTGAACGGGATGGACATAAACGCCCAATCCGGCACCATTCCGGAATCGGTCTTCATGTGTTTCCAGATGACCTTCGCGATCATCACGCCGGCGCTGATCTGCGGTTCCTTCGCGGATCGCATGAAGTTCAGCGCCATGTGCATCTTCATGGTGGCCTGGTCGATCCTCGTCTATTCGCCGATCTGCCACATGGTGTGGATGACCGGCGGGCTGATGTTCGACAAGGGCATCCTGGATTTCGCCGGCGGCACCGTCGTCCACATCAATGCGGGCATCGCCGGCCTGGTCTCGGCGCTCGTGCTCGGCAAGCGCATGGGCTATCCGAAGAACGCCATGCCGCCGCATAACCTGATCCTGAGCGTGATCGGCGCCAGCCTGTTGTGGGTGGGCTGGTTCGGCTTCAATGCCGGCTCGGCCCTCACCTCCGGCACCCGCGCGGGCATGGCGATGACGGTGACGCAGATCGCCACCGCCGCAGCCGGCCTCGGCTGGATGTTCACGGAATGGATGACCAAGAAGAAGCCTTCTGTGCTCGGCATCGTCTCCGGCGCGGTCGCCGGGCTGGTGGCGATCACCCCGGCTTCCGGCTACGTGACCCCGAGCGGTTCGCTGATCATCGGCATCATCGCCGGCGTGCTCTGCTTCTTCTCGGCCACCGCCCTGAAGCATGCCATGGGCTATGACGACTCCCTCGATGCCTTCGGCGTTCACTGCATCGGCGGCATCATCGGCGCGATCCTGACCGGCGTCTTCGGCACCAAGGCGATCGCCGGCGGCGACGCGGCGCTCGGCTTAGTCGATGGCAACGGCGCTCAAATCCTAATTCAGATCGAGGGTGTGCTACTGACGCTCGTCTGGTCGGGTGTCGGAAGCTTCATCATCCTGAAAGTGATCGACATGGTGGTCGGCATCAGGGTGTCGGAAGAAGTCGAAAGAGACGGGCTCGACCTCGGCCTGCACGGCGAAACCGTGCAGTGAGGACGACGAACCGGCGTCGCGGGCTGCTCTCCCAGACAGTTCGCGGCGCCGGACCAATTCAGGGCTACTCCGAATCCGGATGCCGCCCCAAGACTCCTCAAACAGGCATCGGGGTCATTTTTGTTTCTTTAGATAACGCTGGTCTTGTCCCACACATCTGGTCATCGCCGGGCTTGACCGGCGATCACTCTCCAGCGGCACGAGATGCGCGGATCAAGCCCGCACATGACGGTTTGCTTCAAATTTCCGAATAGAATTCCGCCGGCATCTTCGCGCGGTCACGGGCGTCGCGGTTGAAGGGCGGCTTCAGCGTGCCGCGGAAGTGGCGGCGCACCAGATCCTGCCAGGCTTCTTTCGGCTCCCGTCCGGCGGCGCGGGCGAAATGATCGAACCAGCGCATGCCGGTCGCCACATGGCCGACCTCGTCGCGATAGATGATCGAAAGGATGCCGGAGGTTTCCGCATCGCCAACGCGTTCCATCTCGGCGATGATGGCCGGCGTCACGTCTAGGCCGCGCGCTTCCAGCACCAGAGGCACGACGGCCAACCGCGCCAGCAGATCGTGGGCGGTTTCGATCGCCGATTGCCAGAGCCCGTCATGAGCGGGCAGATCGCCATAGGCTCCGCCGAGATCGTTCAACCGCCGCGACAGCAAGTTGAAATGCAGCGCCTCCTCGTCGGCCACTTTCACCCAATCGTCGAAGAAGGCGCGGGGCAGATGATCCCCGCCGAATCGGGCGATCAGGTCCCAGGCAAGATCGACGGCATTGAGTTCGATATGCGCCAAGGCATGCAGCATGGCGATGCGTTTCGCCGTGTTGCCGCCGGCCTTGCGCCGCGGCAAATCCTTCGGCGCACAGAGCTGGGGACGCTCCGGTCGGGCGGGGCGATCCGGCGGGCAGCGCGTTCCCAAAATACCGAGCGCACCGTCGCGCCAAAGTTTCGCGAGATCGTGGCTGAGGCGCACTTTCTCCTCCGGTGCGGCGGTCTCCAGCACCGCCACCGCGCCGTCGATGAGATTCATCGGATTGAGATTCAGCGGTTTCAGCCGAGTTCCTTCACGTTCTTCAACACGTCCTCGACATGGCCCGCCACTTTCACCTTGCGCCAGATGCCACGGATGACGCCCTTGCCGTCGATCAGGAAGGTGGCGCGTTCGATGCCCATATATTTCTTGCCATACATGCTCTTCTCGACCCAGACGCCGTAATCCTCGGTGACCTTGCCGGTCTCGTCGGCGCCGAGCTGGAAGTTGAGGTCGTATTTCTTCTTGAACTTGTCGTGGCTGGCGACCGAATCCCGGGAGACGCCCAGCACCACCGCATCCATCTTCTTGAACTTGGGCTGGTCGTCGCGGAACCCGCAGGCTTCGGCGGTGCAGCCGGTGGTATCGTCCTTTGGGTAGAAATAGAGCACCACGTTCTTGCCCTTGAGCGAGGCCGAAGTCACCTTGCCGCCGCCATCGGTCGCGAGCGTGAAGGCGGGAGCCTTGTCGCCGATCTCTAATGCCATCTGTCTTCTCCGTTGTTATGGGCTTGGCGTTGCGCCATTCGGTTTTTCCGGAATCATGCCGATCAGGGCCTGGAACTGTTCATGGATCACCGCGGCATTGGCGGCGATCATGGTCTTCAGCGCTTCGAAGCTGTCAAGCCCCAGGCTGGCGGAGAGCTGCCGCCGGGCCGGCGCGCTCAGGCTTTCCTCATCCACTTTCGAGCCGACCAACAGGCGGATCATCTGCTGAAGCTGGCGCCAGGAACGGCCGGCTTCGATCAGGCTTTCGGCGGTTTCCGGCTTCAACAAGCCGGCATCGCGCAGATGCGCCAGAATCTCGCTGCTTTCGCGCGCAAGAATTTGCGGATGATCGTGGGCATGGCGCAGCAGCAAAAACTGGCAGATGAAATCGAGATCGACCTGCCCACCGCGCCGATATTTCAGATCCCAGATCCGATCGCCGCGATTCTGTTGCAGGATGCGTCCACGCATTTCCAGGACATCCGCCATGAGCTTTTGCGGGTCGCGTGGCGCCGTCAGCACGCGCCGCCGCATCGCCTCCACATCTGCGCAGAGGACGGCGTCGCCGCAGATCATGCGCCCGCGCGTCAGGGCCATGTGTTCCCAGGTCCAGGCGGATTCCATCTGATAGCGTTCAAAGGGCTGCACGCCGCTGGCGATCGGGCCGGAGGCGCCGCTGGGTCGGAGCCGCATATCGACCTCGAACAGGCCGCCTTCGCCGGTCATCGCCGAGATCGCATTGATGAAACGCTGCGCCAGCCGCGCGTAATACTGGATCGGCGCCAGTGGTTTCGCGCCGTTGGAGAGCGTCGTATCCCAATGCTCGGCGCCTTCCGGGATATCGTAGACGAAGACCAGGTCGAGATCGGAGGTCGCGGTCATCTCCCGGCTGCCGAGCTTGCCCAGCGCCATCACCGAAAGCCCGCGGCCCGGCAGACTGCCGTGCTGCCGCTGGAACTCCGCGACCACCGCGGGAAAGAGGCCGGCGAGCACCGTGTCGGCGACATCGCTCAAAGCGAGCCCGCCGGCTTCGCCGTCCGTCGAGCCGCGCAGGATCCGCACACCCACCTGGAATTGCCGGTCCTTGGTCCAACGCCGCGCGATGTCGAGCGCGTCCTCGAAATCGCGGGCTTGATCCAACTGACGGGCGAGGTCGGTTTGGAGCTCGGTCTTTTCCGGCAGCACTCCGAAGAAACCGGAAGCCAGCACGGCCTCCAGCAGCCCCGGGCGGCGGCTGAGGCTTTCGGCGAGCAGCGGCGCGCTGCCCATGATCTCGGCGATGAGGTCGAGCACGCTCGGATTGGAATAGAGCAGGGAGAAAATCTGTACGCCGGCCGGCAAGGCCTGCAGGAAGGCGTCGAAGCGCCGCATCGCCATATCGGGATCGGTGGTGGTGGCGAGCGCTTGCAGCAGGCGCGGCATCAGCTCGGTCAGCAATTCGCGCGCACGGGCGCTGCGGGTCGCGCGATAGCGCCCGTGATGCAGCGCGCGGATGATGGCGGAGACCTGAGCGCCGTCCGAGAAGCCCATCTGCTGCAGCGAGGAGACCGTGCCGGGATCGTCCTCGGTGCCGGTGAAGACCAGGTTGCTGGGGCCGCCGAGATCCGGCGCTTCTTCGAACAGCTCGGCGTAATGGTCTTCGACCTTGGCCATGTGTTCGAGCAGGGTGATCTCGAATTCGCCGGTGTTCGCATGGCCGCAGAATTTGGCAAGCTGGTCCAGCGCCGGGCCTGCCTTCGGCAAGGTCTGGGTCTGGTGGTCCTCCACCATCTGCAGGCGATGCTCCACATGCCGCAGATAGCGATAGGCCGCCGCGAGGTCGTCGGCGACATCGCGGCGTGTCCGACCGAACTCGACCAGGGCCTCGAGCGCTTCCAAGGTGGCGCGCGGGCGCAGCTCCGCGTTGCGCCCGCCCCAGATCAATTGCTGGGTCTGCGCGAAGAACTCGATCTCGCGGATGCCGCCGCGTCCCACCTTGATGTTGTGGCCAGCGACCGCGATCGAGCGATAGCCCTTGACCGCATGGATCTGCCGCTTGATGGAATGGATGTCCTGGATCGCATAGAAGTCGAGATGCTTGCGCCAGATAAAGGGGCGGAGCTGCTTCAGAAACTGCTCGCCGGCGGCGTGGTCCCCGGCGCAGACCCGCGCCTTGATCATGGCCGCACGTTCCCAGTTCTGGCCCATGCCCTCGTAATAGGTCTCCGCGGCGAGGGTGGAAATGGCGAGCGGCGTCGAGCCGGGGTCGGGGCGGAGGCGGAGGTCGACCCGGGCGACATAGCCGTCCGAGGTCGCGTCTTGCAGCAGCCTGACAAGATTGCGCGCCAGGCGGACGAAGCATTCCTGGGCGCTGCGCCGGCCGATATAGCGGACCTTAGCG
>DASYDA010000283.1:0-11528 GCA_036499865.1 Dongiaceae bacterium
CGTTCACACCACCTATTCCGGCCGCATGCTGCTGGACGGGCGCGAAGTCAAATTCCGCTCCGCCGGCGACGCCCTGAAGGCCGGCATCGGCATGGTGCACCAGGAACTGAGCGTGGTTCCCGACCTCACCGTCGCGGAAAACGTCTATCTCGGCCATCAGCCGACCAGGAACGGCTTCATCGACTGGAAGTCGATGAAGGAGGGCGCCAGGAAGCAGCTCGAGAATCTCGGCATCGATGTCGATCCCGGCATCCTGATGGGCTCGCTGCCGATCGGCCTCCAGCAATTGATCGAACTCGCGCGGGTGCTCTATTCCGGCGCCCGCATCATCATCCTGGACGAGCCCACTTCGGCGCTTTCGCCCCCGGAAGTCCATCGCCTGTTCGAGGTCCTGCGCGGCGTGCGTGCCAGCGGCCGCAGCATCGTCTTCATCTCGCATTTCCTCGACGATATCCTGGCGATCTCCGACGCGGTCACGATCTTCCGGAACGGCCACCGCATCGCCACGGAATCCACCGTCAATATCGGCAAAGGCTGGGTGATCGAGCGGATGATCGGCCGTGGCCACGAGGATCTCGAGGAGAGCTATACCGGCGCCATTGCCCTCGACAGCAAGCCTTCCGCGCCCGTGGTGCTCTCCACGCAGCATCTCAGTGTCGGCCGCGCCTTCTCCGACGTGTCGCTGGAAGCGCGAGCGGGGGAGGTGCTGGGCGTCTACGGTTTCATGGGCTGCGGCCAGATCGAACTCACCCGGGCTCTGTTCGGCAAGCTGAAGCCGAAGACCGGTACGCTTGCCATCGAGGGCAAGCCGGTGCGTTTCCGCAACACCGCCGCCGCGCGTCGCGCCGGCATCGCCTTCGTTCCGGAAAGCCGCCGTTCCATGCTGTTCTACCAGGAGCCGGTCTTCAAGAATGTGTCGATCAGCGTGCTCGGCCGGATCTCGCGCCTCTGGCTGAAGCCCGGCACCGAGCGCGACATGGCGCAGCGCCAGGTGGAGGCCTTGAACATCCGGCCGGCCAATGTGAAGGCGCTGCTCGGCAGCCTTTCCGGCGGCAATCAGCAGAAGGTCGCGCTGGCGAAGTGGCTGACCTATCCGACCAAGGTGCTGGTGCTGAGCGAACCCACCCGCGGCATGGATGTGGGCGCCAAGGATGACGTCGTGAAGATCGTGCGCGCTTTGCGCGACCAGGGGCTCGCCATCATCGTCGTCTCCGCCGAGCCGGAAACCGTGCTCTCCTTGGCGGACCGCATCGTGGTGATGAAGAAGGGGCGGATCGTGCAGGAATTCGCCAGCGAGGCGATCAGTAAGGACCGGCTCCTCGAAGCCGCATAAGGGAATTCGCTGAATGAACACGTCGGCTCAGACGCCCGCCAAGAGCACCGCCTTCAATCCGCGGGCCTTCCTCCGCCACCAGATGCGCAATATCGCGCCTTTCGTGACGTTGATCGCGCTGCTGGTCTTCTTCAGCATCGCCAGCCCGTCCTTCCTCACGCTGGACAATGCCGCGAATGTCCTCACCCAGATTTCGGTCACCGGCGTCATGGCGGTCGGCCTCACTTTCGTGATCCTTTGCGCGGAGATCGATCTCTCCTTCGCGGCGATCGCCAATGCGACCGGCATCGCCGTCGCCTATTTCACCTCGCAGGAATCCTATGTGAACGTCGACAACATCCCGCTGCCGGGGATCTTGGCCATCGTTCTCGCGCTGGTGATCTGCACCGTGCTCGGGGTCATCAACGCCTTCGGCATGACCATGATCGGCATTCCGTCCTTCATCATGACCCTGGCGATGATGCAGATCGCGGCCGGCATCTGCGCCATGCTGGTGCGCGGCCAGATCATGTATGCCGTGCCCGACGTGGTGATGAAGCTCGGTTCGGATTCCATCGGCGGCATCCCCTGGGTGGTGATCGTGCTCGCGGTCTTCCTCCTGGTCGGCCATATCGTGCTCACCTATACGCGTTTCGGGCGCTACGTTTACATGGTCGGCGGCAACCGCGAGGCGGCGGAATATTCCGGCGTCAACGTGAAGCGCGTCCTCGCCTCGGTGATGGTGATTTCCGCCGTTTGCGCGGGCATTGCCGGCATGCTGGGCGTCGCGCATTTCGGCAGCGCCCAGCAGAACGAGTTCGATGGCTATCTGCTCGATGCCATCGCGGCGGTGGTGGTGGGCGGCACCAGCCTGTTCGGCGGCCGCGGCGGCATCGGCAACACGATCATCGGCCTCTTTGTGCTCGGCGTCCTCAACAACGGCCTCGATCACGTGGAGATCGACAGTTTCCTCAAGATACTCATTCGCGGCCTCATCCTGTTGATCGCCATCATCATCAACGTCTATGCCCAGAACCTGCGCTCGGCGCAGATGGAGACATTGGACTAGAGCCTCGCACAGTGGTCCGCCAGGACCTGCGCTACCGCCGCCGTCACCCGTTTGGCTGTCGGGATGTGCAGGAACTCGTTGGGGCCGTGCGCGTTCGAATGCGGACCGAGCACGCCGGTGATGACGAATTGCGCCTTCGGAAACTTCTCGCCCAGCATCGCCATGAAGGGAATGCTGCCCCCTTCGCCGGTATAGGCCGGCGGACGCCCGAACGCGGCTTGCGACGCAGCGGCCAGTGATTTCTCAAGCCAGGGCGCGAGGCGCGGCGCGCTCCAGCCGCTGTTGGCCCCGCGCATCTTCAACTCGACTTGGGCGCCATAGGGCGGATCGGCCGTGAGCAGCTTCTCCAGCAGGGCGCTGGCAGCGGCGCCGTCCAGCGTCGGCGGCAGGCGCAGGCTGATGGACGTGGTGGTGAAGGGCAGCAGCACGTTCCCGGCATTGGCGGGGGCCGGCAGCCCCTCCATGCCGGTGATCGCAAGCTGCGGGCGCCAGGTCCGATTGAGCACCAGCTCGATCGGATCGTCGGCCATCGGCTGGACGCCGGCGGCGAAAGGATAGCTGCCGGTGACCGCATCGCCCAATGCCGCTGCGACGTCGCGCGCCTGCGCGATGCGGTCGGCCGGAATCTGGACGTAGAGTTCCGGCGGCAGAATCGCGCCGGTCTTCTCGTCTTCGATCCGCGAGAGCAGTTGGCGCGCGATCCTGAAGCTCGAAGGCACGATGCCCGAGGCGCTGCCGGAATGAACCCCTTCCTCCAGCACGCGCACGGTGAGGGTCCCGGAGCAGAGACCGCGCAGCGATGTGGTTAACCAGAGCTGGTCATAATTCCCGCAGCCGGAATCGAGGCATACCACGAGCGAAGGCGTGCCGAGCCGTCTCGCCAAATGATCGATGTAAGCCGGCAGATCGGGGCTGCCGGATTCTTCGGAGGCCTCGATCAGCACCACCGCGCGGGCATGGGCGATGCCCTGGGCGCGCAAGGCCCCGATAGATGCCAGGGCCGCGAAGATCGCGTAACCGTCGTCGGCTCCGCCCCTGCCATACAGCTTGTCGCCCTTGCGCACCGGAATCCAGGGGCCGAAGCCCTCGGCCCAACCGACCATTTCCGGTTGCTTGTCGAGATGGCCGTAGAGCAGCACGGGATCTTGAACCGGATTTTGATCGGGACCGGTGCCCGGGATGTCGATCACGATCAGTGGCGTGCGCCCGGGCAGCCGCAGGATTTCGAGGGTCGCACCGGCGAATCCCGCGATCGTCTTCCGCGCCCATCCGGCCAGCAGGTCCACCGCCTGGTCCATGTAGCCGTGTGCCGCCCAGTCGCGATCGAAGTCCGGCGACTTGTTTGGAATCTTGATGTATTCGACCAGCAGCGGCAGGACCTCGTCGTCCCAGATCCGGCCCACGAATTGCGTCAGCTTTTCCTGATTCATGAAGGTCCTTTTTTGCCGGATCCGCGTGGTTATTTTGCGGTCGGTGGGGGATCGAAGAATTCGCGGCGGTGCTGGTTCAAGGTATCGAACGAAGGGAAAATCTACTCGTTTCGACCGTCGATGGACAATGCCAAGTTGTCGCCCGAACGCACGGCTCCGCCACGCGCGACCTTGAACGGATGATCAAGGCCGCGTAGCTTGCGCCGGCAGTGATGCCTGCCGCGCCCATGGGCCGGAATGCGGGCCATGTTGGGGGACGGCGGAGCAGATGAGCGGCGAGACTCGTTTCTGGGACAAGCCCGGCTGGCTGTTCCTTCTGCTGCTGCCGCTGTTCCATTACGCCAGCATCCGGCTGACTTTCCTCTGCGCCGTCACTCCCGAGAACGAGGTCGTGGTCTGGCTGCCCAATGCCGTATTGCTGGCGGCCTTGCTGCGGTTCCGCGGCCGGCGCGGCTGGCTGATGGCCATCCTCACCTTTACCTCCGACGTGATCGGCAACCTGCCGCAATTTCCCAGGGACGAGGCGGTCCTGCTCAGCCTGGTCAATCTGGTGGAAGTCGTCTCCACCTATCTCCTGATGCGCAGCACCGGCGTCTCGTCGAGGCTCGAACGCATCGAGGACCTGACCAAGTTTCTCCTCGCCGGCCCGGTGCTGAGCGCGCTCTTCGCCGGAATCCTCGGGGCTGCGGTCATCGAGATGATGGAAGGCAGCGCCGCTTCCTATTTCACCCTGATGCGACTCTGGTGGTTCGGCGACGCCCTGGGGCTGCTGATCTACACGCCGCTGCTGCTGGCCTTTTCCCAGCCCCCGGCCGAGCGGATCCGCTGGCGCTGGCAGAACGTCGTGGTGGTGCTTCTCACCTTGGCCTTGGCCGGCCTCATCTTCTCTTCGCCGGACGGCGAGTTCGGCGGCGCCTCGCTGACGCCGACCGTCCTGCTGCCCTTCGTCTTGGCGATGGCGGCTCGGTTGGAGCGGCGTTGGACGGCTTTGGCGGTCGCCCTCATCTCACTCGCCACTGCCTACGTGCTGGCGGGCGGTCACAATCCGTTCGGCGATGCGGCGGTCTATTCCAGGATCGTGCGGGCCCAGGAATTCATCATGACGCTCTCGATCGTCGGTATGGGTTTCGCGGTGTTGCTGGACGAGCGCAAGATCAAGGAACGCGAATTGGAGCTGAAGGTCCGGGAGCGTACCCAAGAACTGGAGGAGTCCAACAGCAAGCTCGCTACCCTGAGCGCCACGGATGGTCTGACCGGCATTGCCAATCGCCGACGCTTCGACGAGGTTCTGGCGCGGGAATGGGGTCGCGCCCGCCGCGCCGGCGAGCCTCTGGCGCTCGCGCTGCTCGATGTCGATTGGTTCAAGAAATACAATGACCATTACGGCCATCAATCCGGCGATGACTGCCTGCGCGCCGTCGCGCGCGTCCTGCAGGCCAATATCCGCCGCAGCGTCGATCTCGTCGCCCGCTATGGCGGCGAAGAATTCGCGATCATCGCGCCGGCTACCGGCGAAGCCAGCGCGCGGCGCATCGCCAGTACGATCGCCCAGGCTCTCGCGGAAGCCGGTTTGCCGCATGCGACCTCGGCCTTCGGTGTCGTCAGCGTCAGCATCGGCGTCGCGGTTCTCGTTCCCACCGCGGTCATGACCTCGGAAACGCTGGTCACCCAGGCCGACGCGGCGCTCTACCAGGCGAAGGAGCGGGGGCGGAACCGCGTGGTGGTGGCGGAACCCGTCGCCACCTAGCGAAGCGTTCCTGCGCTGTCATGTCGCGGTTTGCGTCGGGATTGTGGCGATATGGCGGCGCGGCGGTGACGCGCGCAACTTTTCATGAGCTTCTGCAAGGAGAGTCGAAACCAACCGCGCCTTCGGTCGTTGGTCTGCTGCGCCGTTGCCGATAACGGTGCATCTCTTTCATGGCAGACGATCAATATTGAATGGCGCAATCAGCGGTTCTCGCGACGACTCTCCCAACAGGAAACCCGAAAAGAAGAATGGCGCATCTCGACGGCATCCGCGGCTGGGCGGCACTGTTCGTCGTCCTGCATCATGTGGCGCTGACCTTCGAACCTTCCTGGTTCAGTGACGGTTCACCGGCGGCGCTCGGGCCGTTGTCTTTCCTGGTCGATGGCAGCCTCGCGGTCGATACGTTCTTCCTTCTCTCCGGCATCGTGCTTGCGGCCGCGACCGACAGCGCGCGCGAGGGCCTGCGGCATTTCAGCTTCCTGGGCTTGATGGCGAAGCGCTGGATGCGTCTCGCCTTGCCGATCGTTGCGGTGGCGGCGGTCGCATGGCTGATGTTCCGCAGCCATGGGAACCTGGCGCAGCAAGCGGGGAGGGTGGCCGATTCGAGTTGGGCGACCGGCCTCTATCCGAAGGGCTATCATCCGAGCCTCAGGAGTGTGCTCTGGGAGGCGATCTACGGCGCCTTCGTCGGCAGCGAGACGCCCTATCACAATCCGGTGCTGTGGACGATCCGCGTCGAATTCCCGGGCTCCGCCATCGTTTTCGCGCTCTGCCTTCTGTTTCGTGGGCGCAAGATGCGCATCGCGGCGTCCCTCGTCACATCGGCGCTGCTGCTTCAGGCACCGTTCTGGCTGTTGAACTTCTGTGCGCTGTTTCCGGCAGGGATCGTGCTCTGGGAGATGGTGAAGTGGCAGACCGTCGATTGCGCCGACGATCGTCGGACGCGTCGCGGAGACCTCATCCTGGACTTGGCCGGCCTCGGGATGGCGGTCTTCGGCTTGGTGCTGCTTCCGACGCTCGATCTCGTGCCCGCGGCGTCCCAGTCGCAGCAGAAGATCGCGGCCGTCGCCGGTGACTTCGGATTCGAGCATATCAGCTCCTGGTCGATCCGCTCGGCGCTGATCATCGCCGGCGTCTGCCTCTCGCCGACAGCGATGCGCGCGCTTAGCGGTTCGGTCTCGCTGTTCCTGGGGCGCATCTCCTTCTCGATCTATCTCGCGCATTCCCTGGTGCTGATCTCGCTTGGCGCGCTGACCTATCTGACGCTTTATCCCGATCTCGGTCCCGTACCCTCCGAGGCCATCGCGGCCGTCGCCGTCGTCCTGGTCTCGGTCATGGTCGGCTGGAGCCTGCATCGCTGGGTCGAGCAGCCCTCGATGCGCCTCGCCGCCAGAACCGGCTCCGCCATCGACCGCTGGTGGCATTGGGGGAAGGCGGCTTGCTGGAAGCGAGGCTCGCCGGACTAGCCCAGCCGATAGACCCGCATGGCGTTCTCGCGGAACAGCTTGCGCTTCTCTTCCGCCGTCGCGCCATCAACCACCCAATCGACGATCTCCACCCATTGCGGATAGGTGCCGGCGAGTTCCATCACATGCCAGTCGCCGCCATACATCACGCGCTCGAAGCCGAAGCTCTCGATCGCATGGGCGATATAGGGCTTCAACTGCTCGCGGGTCCATTTCGTGTGATCGGCCTCGGTGGTGACCCCGGAGATCTTGCAGGACACGTTCGGGAAAGCGGCGAGCTCCTTCATATGTTGCCGCCACGGATCCATGAGTCCGGCCTTGATTCCCGGCTTGCCGATATGGTCCAGCACGAAGCGCACCTCGGGGCACTGCCGCACCATCCTGATCGCATTCGGGAAGTGATGGTGAAAGATGCAGATATCGAAGACCAGATCGTGGGTGCTGATCATCTTCAGCCCCTCGATGAACTTGGGCTGAATGCAGAAATCGGGATCGGGCTGGTTCTGGATCAGCCGCCGGATGCCGCGCAGGCGCTGGTTTTTCCGCAGCTCATGGAGTTCGCCTTCGATCGCCTTGCCACGTTCCAGCGGCAGGGCCGCCACAATCCCCGAGACCGGGGGTTCGCCGCTCGGTTGCGAGCGCCCAAGATCCTCGATCCATTCAGCCTCGGCCAGATATTGCGGCAGATTGACATCGACCTCGACGAATACGAACCGCTCGATTTCGACCGGCGCGGCCGCCTTCATGAGATCGGTCGGCATCACCCGGCGATTGAGCGAAGGCGCGTTCTTCGTCCAGGCATAGCCGAAACGGTGCGGATCTGCCAAATGCACATGGCTGTCGATGATCGGAAAATCAGGCATGTCATTCTCCCCTGGGTCATACTAGGGAAATAATCGGGGGCTGCGAAGGGGATAGCGGAGGGATATCGGCGCCGCCGGACCGGCAAGTCGAAGGGAAAACCTTTGGGACAACCCGGTTCCCGATTACGCTTCTTCGCCTGCGACAGCGAGACTTCCGTGATCGTGTTCGACGAGCAGAATCGGCCGGCCGACAATTTCGCGCGGATTTTCCGCATCGATATCCAGATCTCGGCCGCGATCAAGTCCGCGGGCGTCTTCGACACGGTCTGGGAGAATTTCGTCGATCCCAGGGTCGATTGAAACCTGGGTGAAGCCCCGGCTTCGCGGCAAGGTGGAAACCCCATTTCGTAACACACGCAAAACCGTGCGGGCACGCTGAAGTTTCCAGGGCGCTCGGCATGCTGTAAAAGAAGCGATGGCCCAGCCTCCTTTATTCGCCACGGCCTCCCGCCGTGCCCAGATGTTCCCGGTCCTGGAGCCGGGCGATATCGACCGCATGGCGCGGTTCGGCGAAACCGTGTCCTATCCGGCGCGGGAGCGTATCGTGACCGCGGGCGCGCTCTCCCCGGGATTGATCGTGCTTCATTCCGGCCGGATCGCCGTCACCTATAGCGGGGAGGGCGCGCCGAATAACGGCGTCTCCGATGAAAGCGCCATCATCGTCACCCATGAGGCCCGGCAGTTCATGGGCGAGCTGGCGCAGCTCTCCGACCGGCCGTCTCTGGTCAATGCCGATACGCTGGAGCCGGTCGAGGGCTTTGTCATCCGCGCCGACCGGCTGCGCGATCTGATCGTGCAGGAGGCGGAGCTCGGCGAGCGCATCATGCGGGCGCTGATCCTGCGCCGCGTCGGCCTGCTGGAGAGCGGCCGCAGCGGCCCCATCATCATCGGCCGCGCGGACCATCCCGATGTCATCCGCCTGCAGGGCTTCCTTTCCCGCAACGGCCAGCCCTACCATGCGCTGGATTCCGACAGCGATTCCTGTGCCAAGACCCTGATCGGCCGTTTCCACATCGATCCCGACCATTTGCCGATCGTCCTCTGCGCCAACGGAAAGCTGTTGCGCAATCCCAGCGAAAACGAATTGGCGCGCTGCATCGGCCTGGTCCGACCGATCGACACGGATAAGCTTTACGACGTCGCCATCGTCGGGGCGGGGCCCGCCGGCCTGGCGGCCGCGGTCTATGCCGCATCCGAGGGCCTCTCCGTCATCGTGCTGGATTGCCGCGCTTTCGGCGGCCAGGCGGGTGCCTCCGCGCGGATCGAGAACTATCTCGGCTTCCCGACCGGCATCGGCGGCCTGGCCCTGATGGCGCGCGCCCACAATCAGGCGCAGAAGTTCGGCGTCGAAATGGCGATCCCGGACCAGGCCCATCGACTGGAGATGCGGTCCGATCAGGAATTCAGCCGCTATTTCCTCGATCTCGGCAATGGCGAGAAGGTGCAGAGCCGTGCGGTCGTGCTGGCGACCGGCGTCCGCTATCGCCGGCCCGACGTCGCCAATCTCGCGGCCTTCGAGGGCTCATCGGTCCATTACTGGGCTTCGCCCATCGAGCTGCGCCTCTGCGACGGCCATGAGGTCGCGCTGGTGGGGGCCGGAAACTCGGCGGGGCAGGCGGCCGTCTATCTCGCAAGCCGCGTGAAGAAGGTGACGCTGCTGGCGCGCGGCGCCAGCCTCCGCTCCAGCATGTCGCATTACCTGGTCGAGCGCATCCTGGCGCAGCCCAATATCGAGGTCCTGACCCGATCGGAAATCACCAGCCTGCAGGGCGGTGGCGGCAATCTCGAAAGCGTGTGCTGGCGCGACGAGACCGGCGAGACCACGCAGGTGATCCGCCATCTCTTTCTCTTCATCGGCGCCGAACCGAACACCGATTGGCTGGCCGAATGCGATGTGGCGCTGGATGAGAAGGGCTTCATCCGCACCGGAGCCGGCACCGGCGCCGCTAGTCACCCGCTGGAAACCAGCCTGCCCGGCGTGTTCGCCATCGGCGATGTCCGTTCGGGTTCGGTCAAGCGCGTGGCCGCCGCGGTGGGTGAGGGCGCCCAGGTCGTCGCCGCGCTCCATATCCATCTCGCGGCCGGTTCCTTCTCTCCCATCGCCCCGTCCACCGCCGAGAAAAACTGACGGAAGAGGGTGTCATGGCCCATGCATGCAGCCACGCCGACGAGATCATGGACGTCACGCCCAGCGCGCTTGGCTGCGAGGAATGCCTGAAATCCGGTTCGCGCTGGGTGCATTTGCGCATCTGCCGCAGCTGCGGCCATGTCGGCTGCTGCGACGACTCCCCCAACCGCCATGCCACGAAGCATTACTTCAAGACCCGGCATCCCATCATCGAAGGCTACGATCCTCCGGAAGGCTGGGGCTGGTGCTATGTGGACGAAGTGATGCTCGATCTCGGCGACCGGACGACGCCGCATAACGGCCCGATCCCGCGTTATTTTTGAACGCGCCTCCCCGATGAAACGCGCATCACCGGCTGAGAAACTGCAGCGCCTCCGCGGCCTTCTTGTAGTCGCCATCGGCGGTGCAGGAAATCCCGTCGACCACCCGGTTTCTTCCATAATGGCTGAAGCCGATGCATTTGACGTCTTGCCCATCCATCGTGGAGTCGAAGTAACCCACGTCGAAATCCCCGATGGATTCCTGGTCGGACCAATCGTTGACCGGAACGTGCTTGAAAGTCTGTTCGATGTACTGCCGCGTGCCGCTGCGCGTGAAATACACCCGGCTGGACGATGCACGCTGATCGATCACTTCGAGAATCTCGGTCCCGTGCGTCGCGGCAAGCTCCTGAACCGCGTCCTGGTTGTACGCGTAATCGACGCTTCCCATGCTGGTGTTGTCGTAGCACTTCACCTTCCAGTGGTCGGCCTTGAAGCTCAGATCCAGTTTCGAACAATCGACCGTATCGGCGGCCATCGCATGTCCGGACACCAGGCACGCCGCGACGGCCAGCCCGATCAGAGTGATTCTCATAGCGGATAATTCCTTCCCGCGCTTAAGGACGATGGCACGTCCTTCCCCATTCTTAGATGGTTCAACATACCAAAAATTGTACCCGCGCGGCAACCGGTCTTGAATCGCAGCAAAATCCGTCCCCGCCCCAAGGCGGCGGCGGGCTGGGGTGTTCCATCGGCTTGCATTATGCTTCCAGCGGGCCGCGGTCGATCGCGCCCGCGCTGGCAAACTGTCTGGCAACTCGGAAAGTCGTCGCATGCGCCTGAAATCCGCCCTGGCCGCCGCGCTTTCGCCGCTGCGGCATTCTCGCCGCTAGGCCCTGCTGCGCTATTTCCTCCATCGCACGACCGGAGCAAAATAACCCCGACATGATCAAATCCGCACACCGCGCCATCGCCACCGCCCTCGCACTGGCCGCGATCCTCGCGGCCTGCCAAAGCCCGCTGCCGCCCGAAACGCCCCAGGACGCCGCGATCTCGGCCAAGGTGCGCTCGGCCCTCGCCGCGGTGAATATCGGCCGCGCCTATTCTCGTCCGCTCCGCATCGAGACGGTGAACGGCCATGTCGATCTCCACGGCTTCGTCCACGACAACGCGGAAGTCTACAAAGCCGGCGTGGTCGCCGCCCGCGTGCCCGGCGTCACCGGAGTGGAGAACCACCTGCAGATGCTGCCGGC
>DASYDA010000284.1:0-4111 GCA_036499865.1 Dongiaceae bacterium
GGAGCCGTCAAATGATGCAGATCCGGAGCGCGATCCATGGCTGACGTTTCGCTGCGCGGGATTTCGAAATCCTTCGGCAAGGTCGAGATCCTGCACGATATCGGCCTCGACGTGAAAGACGGCGAATTCGTCGTCTTCGTGGGACCCTCGGGCTGCGGCAAGAGCACGTTGCTGCGCATCGTCGCCGGGTTGGAGGAGATCACCAAGGGTGAGCTCTATATCGGCGGGCGGTTGATGAACCAGGTGCCGCCGGCGGAGCGCGGCATCGCCATGGTGTTTCAGTCCTATGCGCTCTATCCGCATATGACCGTCTATCAAAACATGGCCTTCGGATTGAAATACGCCAAGACCCAGCGCAGCGAAGCGGACCGCCGCGTGCGGGAGGCCGCCGAGATCCTGCAGCTTACGCCTTATCTTGCACGCAAGCCGCGCGATCTTTCCGGCGGGCAGCGTCAGCGCGTCGCCATCGGACGCGCGATCGTGCGCGAACCTTCGGTCTTCCTGTTCGACGAGCCGCTCTCGAACCTGGACGCGGCCTTGCGCATCAACACCCGGATCGAGATCGCCAAGCTGCATCGCTCGCTGAAGGCGACCACGATCTATGTCACCCATGACCAGGTCGAAGCGATGACACTCGCCACCAAGATCGTGGTGCTGAACCAGGGCCGGGTCGAGCAGGTGGGCACGCCCCTGGAGCTCTATCACCATCCACGAAACAGTTTCGTCGCTGGCTTCATCGGTTCACCGAAGATGAACTTCATTCCCGGCAAGGTCGCCGCCAACGACGGCCGAAGCGTCACGGTCGATTACGGCGAGGTGCGGCCGGCCGTCGTGACGATCGAGGAAGCCCGCGCCAAACCGGGCGATGCGGTGACGCTCGGCATCCGTCCCGAGCATATGGCGGAAGGCACCGGCGGTTCTCTGCCGTTCTCCGGAACCGTCGAAGCGGTCGAGCTTCTGGGGGAAGCGAGCTATGTCTATCTGCGTCGCGACGACGGAACCACGCTGATCGTGCGAGCGCCGGGCAGCAGCGCGGCCCAACCAGGGGGCAAGGGCACAGCATCGGCAACAGGCACGGAAATCCACCTGTTCGACGCCGAAGGCAATGCCTTCACCCGCTCCAGTCCGGCGCAGGCGGCTTGATCGGCCGATCGCGCCTCACCCATCCAGGCTGCGCGCAATCGCGTCGAAAGCCGTCAGCAGCAGGCGGTCGACGGCATCGTCCACCGGGAGCGGCTGGGACGACATCTTGACGATGACGGTCTCCGATGTGGGATCGATATAGATCCACTGGCCGTGGATGCCGATCGCGCAATGGGCGCCGCGTTCATTGCCGAGATTGTACCATTTGCCACGATAGCGACCTCCGGGGATGAGCTTCGCCATGTCGCCCGCAGCCCAGGCGGCGGGATCGCCCTTGCTGCGGATGTCGTCGATCCACCATTCCGGAATGATCTGCAGGCCTTCGGCGCGGCCGCGATTGCGCACCATCTCGGCGAAGCGGCCGAGGTCGCGGAGCGTCACGCAGATGCCGCCCGCCGTACGAGGCGCGCCCACTCGATCCACGGTGACATAGCCGTCGAACTCGGTGCCGAGCTTGCGCCAGATGGTTTCCGAGAACAGGCTGGCGAAGGAGCGCCCGGTCGCCCGTTCCAGGATCCAGCCCAGGAGATCGGAGTTTGGCGAGACGTAATGAAAGACTTTGCCATGCGGCCCGGGACCGCGCGGCATGGTGGCGAGGAAACTGCGCAGATCAATCGGTTTGCCGCCATCCGGCACCGGATTCCAACCGGTCGACACGCGATAACGTGCGAAGTCGCCGTTCGAATCGAGATAGTCCTCGATGAAATTGGTGTTGACTGTCATATCGAGGACGTGCCGGACCGTGCAATCGCCGTATGCCGAATTCGCCACCTCGGGAATATAATGGATGACCAGCTTTTCGGGGTCCAGCGCACCGACTTCCACCACGGCACCGGCAACAATGGCGGTGATTGATTTGCTGACCGAGAACACGATATGCGGAATGTCCGGCCGCAACCCGCTGTCATACCACTCCATCAGCGCCCGGCCGCGTTGCATGACCAGGAAACCATCCGTCCAGGTGGCCGGCAGGAGGGCGCCTATAGTCCATTCGCGGCCGTCGGGGCCTTGGAATGCCAGTTTGTCGATGGCCGAGGAAACAAGCTCAGGCCGATTTATGGCGCGTTCGCTGCGATAGATCGCCGCTGTCGGCACGACCTCGCGAACATGATGGAAAGCCCAGCGATTGAAGGGCGGCAAGCGCCAATTGGCGAGCATGACCTGGCCCTCGTTCGGCGGCGGAAAACTCTCCATCAATCGCGGCTCGGCCAAGATCTTCTCCCACTGGCGGAATCATCAGAGTGCAGCGACAATAGCAGGGCCGAATGGTCATCAGAAAGGGTCTATCGCCCTGCTTTTGAATCGAATGCTGAATAACATGATGCTCAGGAGGAAGACGCGAATGCGGCCCGAGATCACCGGCTTCTTCGACGAATCCACGTTTACGGTAAGCTATGTCGCGGCCGATCCGGCATCGCACCGTTGCGCCATCATAGACAGCCTGCTGGATTTCGATGCGGCCTCCGGTCGCACCGCCCATCGTTCCGCCGATCGCATTGTCGATTACATCCGGTCTCACAGGCTGACACCGGATTGGATCCTCGAAACCCATGTTCACGCCGATCATTTGAGCGCCGCCGGCTATCTCAGAGAAAAGCTGTCGGCCAAGGTTGGCATCGGCGACCGGGTCGGTATCGTGCAGCGCCATTTCTCCGAGGTCTTCAATGGCGGGTCCGGGTTCGCCACGGACGGACGGCAGTTCGACAAGCTTTTCGCCGACAACGAGACGTTCTCGGTCGGCGGGATTTCGGCCCGCGTCCTGCAGACGCCGGGGCATACTCCGGCATGCGTCACCTATGTGATCGACGACGCGGCCTTTGTCGGCGATACCTTGTTCATGCCGGATTACGGCACGGCGCGCTGCGATTTTCCGGGCGGCGACGCCGCAGAGCTCTATCGGTCGATCCGCCGCATCTATGCGCTGCCGCCGGAGACGCGGCTGTTCCTATGCCACGACTACAAGGCGCGCGGCCGCACCGAATACAAATGGGAAACGACGGTTGCCGAGCAGCGCGCCAGGAACGTCCACCTGCGCGACGGCGTCTCGGAAGCCGAATTCGTCGCGATGCGCAATGCACGAGACAAGACGCTCGATATGCCGAAACTCATCCTTCCGGCGGTGCAGGTCAACATGCGGGCGGGAGGATTTCCCGAGCCGGAAGCCAATGGGACTCGCTATCTCAAAGTGCCGGTCGATAGCTTCTAACCCAAGGCTCAACGATTGAACGGGCGCCCCTCGATGGCGCCCAGCACGGCATCGATCCGGTTCCGTGCCAATTCGCATTCATGTTTCGATCCCGACAGGAACAGGCGGCCGGTCGCCCCGATCATCTGCACATCGACAAGGGTGATTCCAGGCGCCGCCTTCTCCGCCTCATTGGCCGCGACCGTGACGAACAGAGCCGGTTCGAGCTCGTAGAGCAGCAGCGACCTTCCCGGCAACAGCATGGAGGCCTCGCGGCTCCGATTGAGCACGATGGCGTGCTGGTCCGAGACGTCCTCGATGATATCCGCGAAAAGCGTGCGGGGTTTGAGCTGGTCCTGGGCCTTGCGTCCTATACCCGCCAGAATTACCTCCCCCGCTTGCTTCAGGGCGTCGAGATCGGCGGAATGAAGCTCCAGGAGACCATACTGCCGCTCGACATAGAGAAGGCCGGGCTCCATATCGGGCGCACTCTTCAAGGCGAGATCACAGATGCGATGGATCGCGAGGGCCGGCGCCACCTCCACGATCAGGCTGTGGTCGCCCTCCAGGGGCGGATAACCGCGCGCGCGCATCGGCGTCGACATATAGGCCGCGAACTGCCGAGCCAGGGATTCGATCAATAGATAGACGCGGAGTTCGGTCATTGGCGCACTGTCACCGCATTGACTCCGTCATGCCCGCACTTGGTGCGGGCATCTACGCCTTTCTTTTGGATCAGACAAAGGCGTGGATCCCCGAGCCAAGCTCGGGGATGACGGTCCG
>DASYDA010000285.1:0-3362 GCA_036499865.1 Dongiaceae bacterium
CGGAAACTCACCGGTTCTATTTCGCGCTCGCGCTGCATGGTGATCTTCATCAACCAGATCCGCATGAAGATCGGCGTGATGTTCGGCAATCCGGAAACCACGAGCGGCGGCAATGCCCTGAAATTCTATGCTTCCGTCCGCCTAGACATCCGCCGCATCGGCGCCATCAAGGACAAGGATGTGGTGGTCGGCAACCAGACCCGGGTCAAGGTGGTGAAGAACAAGCTCGCTCCGCCGTTCCGCGTCGTCGAATTCGATATCATGTATGGCGAAGGCATCTCCAAGAACGGCGAGCTGATCGATCTCGGCATCGCCGCCAATGTGGTGGAGAAGTCCGGCGCCTGGTTCTCCTATAGCGGCCAGCGTATCGGCCAGGGCCGGGAAAACGCCAAGCTCTTCCTCCGTGAGAACCCAGAGATCGCCGCCGATATCGAGCAGAAGATCCGCTCCAATGCCGGCCTGGTCGCCGGCAAGCTGATGGATGCCGCCGGCCCCGGCGAGGAAGCCGCCGAAGGCTGATTCGAAGGCTTGAAGCGATGCGGGTCTGAAGCGACGCGGGTTCGAATTCAATTTGCGTTCAACCCCGCGCGCCTGACCCGATAGCGGCCGAATTCTACCGACCACCCTCCGCCCCGCCGATCCCCTCGGCGGGGCGGCTTGCATTGAACGTCTTCGCTTTGTTTGGGAAACTTCGGGTCGGCCGGCATGCAGCCTGTAAAATCCGCCGCCGAATTGCTTGGAAATTTCACGGAAAAATCGGCTTTTTCATCGATTTTCCGTGGGTTAGCCGCTCATGTGACAACGCGGCGGACTTGACCTGCCGCAACGTTCTGGGCATCTTGACTGCCGTTCGCCGGGAAGCAGCCGGCATACGAATTCGCGGTCGAAGTCTCACGAGAGACACATTCTGATCCGAAGACCGGAGACGATCCGGGGCCGGACTCCATTGAGCGGGTTCTGGCAGAAGAGTCGATGAGACGGCGATCCGTGGGGATGGCGCAGAAGTCGCCGGCACGAGATCGCCAATTCAGGATCGCAGCCTGCGATCGCCGACAGGGACAGCGGACAAGAGGACGAAGTGGGTTTCGGTCGATTTTTCTCCTGGTATGTCAAACCGATGCTCTGGCGCATCGCCAATCCCGGCCGCCATGTCGAGGACTACTACGCGGAATCGATCGCATCGCGCCTGGAACGCGGCCGCCGGCATCCGGCGATCGGCGCCCAGACGCGGACCGTCCGCGAGCCGACCGAACTCCTGGATGTGCTGCGGCTGCGGGGATTGGCGCCGCATCAGGGCGTGGTCGATTACGGCTGCGGCAGTTTCCGCCTCGGCAAGGCGCTGATCCATTATCTCGATCCCGGCAGATATTGGGGCCTCGACGTCACCGACCAGTTCTTTTCGGCGGGTTACAACTTCCTCGGCGAAGAGTTGACCCGCGAGAAGCGTCCCAATGCCCGGGTGATCAATCCGGCCGGCCTCGCCGAAGCGCAGCGGCACAAGCCTGATTTCATCGTCTCCTGGCATGTCTGCTCGAAGGTGCCGCCGTCGCGGTTTGCCGATTATTTCGGCAAGATGATCGGGCTGATGCATCCCGGCACCCGCGTGCTGGTCCATTTCCCCGAAACCACCGCCCGGCGGCGTCTTTCGCGATTCTCCTGGGCCACGCCGCGCGCGGCCATCGAAAAAGCGATCCGCGATCTGGATCCGAAACTGGAAGTCCGGTTCGAACTTTTGACCAGCCAAATCCACAAGGGCGTCAGCCAGACTATGGTCGAGTTCGCCTATCCGCAGGCCGGAATCCATGACACGCCGCTGCTGGTCGGCCGGGCCTCCGCGGCGGAGTAGCCCGTCAAAGCAGCCGCAGCCGCGGCCGCGCAACTCGAAGCCCGATCGCTTGTTTCTGTAAAAACCTTGTGTAGTGCATGCGCCTCGGGCGCCATGCATGATTTTCTGGCATGACGAGATGGAGGAACGGATGACGGCGATTTCCAAGGCGCGATTTCTCTTGAGCGCCGTCGCAATGCTGGGCGTGCTTTCGGTGACGGAAGCCGTGAAGGCGGATCCGATTCCGCAGGCCTGGCTGCAGGCTCAGCACGATGCCTGCATGAAATCCTGCGGCACATTCAAGGCAGGAGACGGTGTCTGCACGCGCTATTGCGGCTGCATCGGGCTGCAAACGAGCAGTTCCATGACCATGGAAGAATATATGGAACTTGATCAGGCGATGAAGGACGGCAAGCCGCTGCCTCAGGAACCCGGAGACAAAATGCAGGGTATCACGAAAACCTGTCTCGCCCGGGCGAAGTAGCACCCCACGCTCAACGAACGACCCTAGAGCGGAAACGGCGCTGGGTCCAGAAAGCGCCGTACCACATTGGCGGTGATCCGGCTGACATTGTTCTTGTAGCGCTTATGCGCGAGCGATCCCGCCCAGGAGATCGAACTCGTCGAGAAGACCGCGCCGCCGTTCGGTGTTTCGAAGAACATCATGTCGCAACGGACGAAGGGGCAGGTCTCGCCGTCGATCGCCGAATGGCTGTGATTGAATTCCTCTTTCACCCAGTGATAGCTCGCCGGGAACTCCGTCGCCTCGGCGACGATCAGCGCATGGCGCGGCGTGCCCAGGCCATGATCCGCGCGATCGATTTCCCAGCCGGCGGCGCCTCCGCCGAGCACCCCGAAATCGCCGATCACCTCATCCTTGCCGATGCCTTCGAAGATGAACGCGGCACGCGGGTCGAAGCTCTCGGGCCGGCGGTGATAGGCGGCGGAGTGATCGAAGCCCTGGGCCGTGAAGCCGGCGCCGACCAGCATATTGGGCGCGCGGTCCATGCGGCGCCACAGGCCTGAGAGCTCGCCGGTGAAGCCCATGTAATATTCGCCGCCCTCGGAGAACCAAGCCCGCATGCCGTCTTCCGCGCGGCGATGCTCGATGACGCCCGGCAGCTCGGGATGATAGGCGATGCGCCAGTAGAAACCGTTGGCGCCGAGATAGACCAGCCGGCCGCCGAGATCGGTGAAGGCCTGCACGGCATCTAGCATCTTCAGCGTGTAATATTCGGGATGCGTACCGGTCATCACGCAGCGGTAAGGCTTCAGGAGATCGAGCCCTTCGCGTTCGAGATCGTCATCGGTGATGATGTCGTATTCGATACCCTCGGCTTCCAGCCAGTCGGTGATATGGGTATCGGCATTGAACTGCCAGAGATGCGTCTTGGGTCGCATGTTGAGGATCGGTCGCAGCGAGGAGGAATAGCAGACGCCGCTGCCGTCGCTGTGGTTGTCGTAGACCGACATACCGAGCCCCGGATGCTCCTCCAGATAGCGATCGACCTCGGTCATGGTTTCGAAGACGCCCATG
>DASYDA010000286.1:0-1886 GCA_036499865.1 Dongiaceae bacterium
CTGATATCGATCTACCGGCTCAACCGCAGACTGAACGAGATGCGAGAAGGCCGTGCCGAGCTGGAAAAGCTGACCGCCAACCTGGCCCTGCAGACCGGCGCCGCCAGCGACGGCCTGACGGCTCTTCGTTCCGACGCGGAGACCTTGGGGCGCGATCTCGACGGGCGTTCGGATCGCGGCCGGCAGGTGATGGCGGAGTTGCGGCGGGCATCGGACGACCTTCGGCTGCTGATCGCGCGGGCCGATAAGGCCGCCGAACGCCTGGAGGCCGGGGTTTCGAAGGCGCGGGTGCATGAAACCGTGGCGCCGGCCATGGGGCGCCCGCATGCTTCCGAGACAGCCCGCGAGCCGGAACGGGTCTCCCCCGAGAAGGCGGCATTGCTGTCTCAGCTTTCGGGTATGCGGTGATGGGATTCATGTTTTGCTCGGCCATTGCGGCCGGTTTGGGAGAGTAACGTGGCCAGGTTCCGGATTCGGTTGCTGCCGTTGCTGATGGGCGCCATCGCCTTGCTGCTCAGCGTCAAGATCGGCAGCTTCTGGGAGGATGTGCGCGTCTCCGTGGGTACCACCACCCAGGCTCAGACCCAGGGTGCCCAGCCGGCGCAACCCGCGCAAAATCAGCCTGCCCAAAATCAGCCCGCGCCAGCGGCGAACACGCCACCCCAGCCCGGTGCCCAGAACCAGGCGGCGTCCTCGCCCAGCCAACCCGCCGGCGCGCCGGCGCCGCAGCAGGTGGCGGCCCAGCAGCCGGCCGCACCGCTGAATGGCGCGGCTGACCAGACCCAAGCGCCGGCGCAGTCGACACCCGCCTCGACGACACCCACCTCGACGACATCCACCGCCAATACCGACGCCGCCGGCGTGCCGGCGGCCGATGCTGCTTCGGCAGGCGGAACGGATCCTTTCAACTATACCGACCAGGAAGTCGCGGTCCTGCAGCAGCTCTCGAAGCGGCGTACCGAACTCGACGCCCGGGCCCGCGCGCTGGATGAGCGCGAGGCACTGGTCACCGCCGCCGAACAGCGGATGGATCAGAAGATGGCGGAGCTGAAGGCCATGCAATCCACTCTGCAGGACCTGCTGAAGCAGCGCAGCGCCGCCGAGGAGACGCAGCTCCAGAGTCTGGTCAAGATATACGAGAACATGAAACCCAAGGCCGCGGCCGGAGTGTTCGAGGAACTGGACATGGATATCCTTCTGGAGGTCGTGTCCCGCATGAAGGAGCGCAAGGTCGCGCCGATCCTCGCCCTGATGACGCCCACCCGCGCCAAGGAACTCACTTTCGAACTCGCCCAGAAAGATCAGCTGCCGGTCGCGCCATAATGCGACCCAGATAATGCGACCCGGGGCTCGAACCGGCCATTCGTAAAACTGATTTCTCTTAGTTTAACCGGTACTTAACGAATTTTGCAGTATCACCGAAACAATACCGCGCCGTCGCTAATTTCCGCCGGCCATCATGCAGGCGGATAGGGAGCCAAAAGGAAGTCGCTATGTCGGTCGATATGCAAATGAACATCCTCATCGTCGATGACTACAAGACGATGCTGCGGATCATCCGCAATCTTCTGAAGCAGCTTGGCTTCAATAACGTCGACGAAGCGACCGACGGCAGCATGGCTCTCCAGAAGCTGCGCGACAAGGATTACGGGCTCGTGATCTCCGACTGGAACATGGAGCCGATGACCGGAATCCAGTTGCTGCGTGAAGTGCGCGCCGACGCGAAATTGAAGGCGATGCCTTTCATCATGATCACGGCGGAAAGCAAGACCGAGAACGTGATCGCGGCCAAGGAGGCCGGGGTCAACAACTACATCGTGAAGCCGTTCAACGCAGCGACGCTGAAGATCAAGCTCGCTTCCGTGATCGGCACCTTCTAGGCCGCC
>DASYDA010000287.1:0-6114 GCA_036499865.1 Dongiaceae bacterium
ATTTCGTCTGCGAGCAGGGCCGCAATATGGGCTTCGACGGCAAGACGCTCATTCATCCTAAACAGATCGCCCCGGCGAACCGTGCCTTTGCGCCCAGCGAAGCGGAGCTTGAATCGGCCCGCATTGTGGTCGCCGCTTGGGCGGAAGCGCGCGCCGCCGGCAAAGGCATCTGCGTGGTCAACGGCCGGCTGGTCGAAAAGCTGCATGTCGAGGAATCGGAACGGCAGATCGCGTTGCATGAAGCGATCGTCGCCCGCAACGCCGCGGCCTCGGTGGCCGCCTAGGGCCGGCCGCTTCCTGCGGCGGGTTTTATCGCGGATGGGTATCGGCTAGTCTTTGCCCAGTTTAGGGGAGAGACAGAATCATGAAAATCACCGGCATCCGGGCTTACCGGGTCGAACTGCCGCTGCATGAAGGCAGCTATAAATGGTCCGGCGGCAATTCCGTCACCATTTTCGATTCGACCGTGGTCGAGGTCATGACCGATGCCGGGATTACCGGCTATGGCGAGGTCTGCCCCTTGGGGCCGGCCTATCTCCCGGCCTATGCCGAAGGGGCACGCACCGGCATCAGGGAGATCGGGCCGAAGCTCCTCGGCCTCGATCCGCGCGATCTCGGAATCCTCAATCGCCGCATGGACGCCGCCTTGCGCGGGCATCCTTACGTCAAATCCGCGATCGACGTCGCCTGCTGGGACATTCTCGGCAAGGCCGCGGATCTGCCGGTCGTGACCTTGCTCGGCGGGCGCACTGGCGAGAGTTTCAAGCTCTATCGCGCGATCAGCCAGGAAGCGCCGGAGGCCATGGCGGCCCGGGTCGGGCAATATCGCAGCGAGGGCTATTCCAAGTTCCAATTGAAGGTCGGCGGCGATGCGGATGTCGATATCGAGCGCATCAAGGCCTGCGCGGCGCAGCTTCAGCGCGGCGACGTGCTGGTCGCGGACGCCAATACCGGCTGGCTGATGCACCAGGCGGCCAGGGTGGTGGATGCGGTGAAGGACATCGATGTCTATATCGAGCAGCCCTGCATGTCCTATGAGGAATGCCTGACGATCCGCCGGCGCACGGCGCGGCCCTTCATCCTGGACGAGGTGATCGATTCCCTGGGCGCAGTCCTGAAGGGCTACGAAGATCACGCGATGGATGTGATCAACGTGAAAATCTCGAAAGTGGGCGGGCTCACCCGCGCGCGGGAGATCCGCGATCTCTGCGTCTCACTCGGCATCGCGATGATCATCGAGGACACCTGGGGCGGCGACATCGCCACCACGGCGATCGCCCATCTCGCCCATTCGACGCCGCCGGAATTCCTGTTCGCGGCGACCGACTTCAACTCCTATGTGACGCGTTCCATCGCCGAAGGCGCGGTGCAGCGCAAGGACGGCAAGGCCGCGGCCCCCATGGGGCCCGGTCTCGGTGTTACGCCGCGCATGGATGTGCTGGGCAAGCCGGTGCTGGAAGTCAAATAGAGGCGCGGCGCGCGATCAGGCGCAATAGCCTGCCGTCGATCGCGGCGAGGCCGAGACCGATCATCGTCATGCCGATCAGGTGACGCGCGTTCAGGCTTTCATGCAGGAAGCCGATGCCGAGCAGCAGCGCGCTCACCGGAATGAGGAAGGTCACCAGCAGCAGATTGGTGGCCCCGGCACGGTCCAGGATCCGGAAGAAGATCACATAAGCCAGCGCCGTGCAGAACAAGGCGAGGGAGAGCACGGCCGTGACGGCGGTCAGGCTGGGAACCGGCAATGTCCACGGCCGGTCGATGATCAGGGCCAGGGGCAGGATCAACAGGGAACTGCCGGTCAATTGTCCCGCGGCGACGACCAATGGCGGGAGGCCGCGAAAGCGCCGGCCGAAGACACCGGCGAAGGCATAGGAGAGCGCGGCCGCCAATACCGCCAGTTCCGCGCCGAGATGCGCCCCCATGCCGCCCGCGGCGTCGAGGCCGATCATCAGGGCGACGCCGAGAATGCCGAGGCCGACGCCGGCCAGTTTCGGCACGGTCGCCTTCTCGTCACGGGTGAGCGTGTGGGCGACCAGCACGGTGAAGAGCGGCGTCGTCGCGTTGAGGATGGAAGCGAGGCCGCTGGCGATCTCCTTCTGGCTCCAGAAGATCATGCTGAACGGGATCGCGTTGTTCAGCAGGCCCATGAACAGGAAATCGCGCCAAAGGCCGATATCGCGCGGCATGCGCCGGCCGCTTGCGATCACCAGGAGATGCAGCGTCGATGCCGCGACCAGCACGCGGCCGAGCACGATGGTGAAGGGCGGCAGCTCCGCGACCGCGATCTTGGCGAAGAAGAACGATCCGCCCCAGAGGATCGAGAGTGCGATCAGCAACGCCCAGTCGTTGCGCGTCATGCTGCGGATTGGAAGAGGCGGGGAGATCGACAGAGGCGGAGAGATCGACAAGGGGGCGCTCCGTAACGGACCGGCCCAAATCTCGGTCGTCTACTCCCGCGGCGCTATCCGATTGTTGCGCGGTCGGTTGGCTCAGCGTCGATGCGCGGCTCAGCGCGGACGAACGCCTTCGAGGAAGGCTTTCACCACAAAATCGATATGCCGCTCGAGTTCGGCTTCGGTCGGGCTCCGCGTGGGGTTCAGCAACACCTGCATGTAGATGTCGCCTCGCAAGGCGTAGATGAATTGAAGAGCGGTGCGTTCCGGATCGTCGCCCGTGATCAGGCCGCGTCCCATCACGCCGCGGAAGAATTCGGTCACCCATTTGGCGACCACCTGCGGGCCGGTGCGGTAGAAGATGTCACCCATCTCGGGGAAGCGCCCGCATTCGCCCACCACGAGACGAAAGAGAGCCATGCGTGCGGGCTGCATGATCAAACCGAGATAGCCTCGCCCGAAGGCTTGCAGGCTGTCTTCGAGCGCACCGTCCAGGGGAAGGTCATGAACCAGATGCGCCAGGCCTTCGGCGCCCTCGGTCACCAGTGCCGCGAGCAGGCCCTCCTTATTGCCGAATTGCTGATAGACGGTCGCCTTGGAGCCGCCCGCCAGCTCGACCACGGCATCGATGCTGGCATTGGCATAGCCGCGCTCGAGGAACACCTTTTGGGCGGCGGCCAGGATCACTCTGCGCCGGTCTTCGGCACAGAGCCGCGCGCCGGTTTGCTTCACGGGCATTTCCAGTTTCAAGGCTCGGACTGCAGGTCTTGCCATGGTCTCTCTCCATCAAGTAGTTCAAATGTAACGTACCGGACGGTTCATTTCAATATGAAGGATGACATCCCCACGTCATTTGGCGGCGAAGGGCGCGTAACGCCTGGTTTCTTTTAAAAAAATATAAGCTAATTCAATGCATTGTTTGATGCGCTGTACGGTCGCACGCTTTGTGATGCGCATCACGCGATAAGTGCTTGACCATTCAGGCTCAAACTATATGTACTATACCGTACAGTACAGAGTGACCAGAACCCTTCGGGAGAGCGGCAATGAAACGGACCCTCAAGCGTATTCTTCTCGGCAGTACGGCGGCCATCGTGCTGGCCGGCGCCGGCGGGTTCGGCTGGTATTGGATGAAGACCGGGCGCTACCTGGAATCCACCGACGATGCCTATGTCCAGGCGGATTACACGACGATCGCGCCGAAGGTTTCCGGCTATATCGCCGACGTCCTGGTCCAGGACAACCAATCGGTCAAGGCGGGTGCGGTTCTGGCGCGCATCGACGATCGCGACTTCCGCACCGCTCTGGCCCAGGCCAAGGCCGATGTCGCCAGCGCCGAAGCCGATGTGCGCAATATCGAAGCCCAACTCGTCGAGCAGCAATCGGTGATCGCCCAGGCCGCGGCGGCCATTCAGGCCGACCAGGCGGGCGTCAATTTCGCCCAGCAGGATTACACGCGCTATCACGGCCTGACGGCGCAGCGGGTGACGTCCGTGCAGGACGAGCAGCGTGCCCATAGCGCCTTGCAGCAGGAGACCGCCAATCTGCAGCGCGACAAGGCCGGCTTGACCGCCGCCAAGCAGCGGGTCGATGTGCTGACCACCGCCCAGGCCAAGGCGCAGACCCAGGTGCAGCGCCTGCAGTCGTTCGAGCAGCAGGCTGATCTCAACTTGAGTTACACCACCATCGCAGCGCCGATCGACGGCACCGTGGGTGCGCGGACTTTGCGCGTCGGCCAGTACGTCCAGGCCGGCACCCAGTTGATGGCCGTGGTGCCGCTGCAATCGGTCTATGTGGTGGGTAACTTCAAGGAAACCCAGCTCGCCCAGGTTAAGGCCGGCCAGAAGGTCAGCGTCGAAGTCGATGGGCTGCCCGGCGTCACCATCCAGGGTCATGTGGACAGCCTCTCGCCGGCCAGCGGCCTCGAATTCGCGCTGCTGCCGCCCGACAACGCCACCGGCAACTTCACCAAGATCGTTCAGCGTATCCCGGTGAAGATCGTGCTCGACATCGATGCCGAGGTCGCCGGGCGGTTGCGTCCGGGCATGTCGGCCGAGCCGGTGATCGACACCCGCGTCCCGAACGGAGCGGATGAAAAAGTCGCCAGCCGTTAACGATACACGTCGGGGGGACGGAAACATGTCCGCAGCGGCAATCTTCGAGACCGGCTCGCCGCGCCGTGGCGCCGGTCAGACACCGGCGATGCCGGCTGGCGTAACGGCGCCGGTCGCGCCCCAGAATTCTGCCAACCAGAATTCCGCCAACCAGAATCCTGCCGGCCAGAATCCCGCCAACCAGAATCAGGCCGAGACCGTTTCCACGAAGACCTGGCTGGCGGTGGTGGGCGCCACCCTGGGCGCCTTTCTCGCGGTGCTCAACATCCAGATCGTCAATTCCTCGCTGGCCGACATTCAGGGCGCCATCGGCGCCGGTATCGATGACGGCGGCTGGGTCTCGACCTCCTATCTGATCACCGAAATCATCGTCATTCCTTTAACCGGCTGGCTCGCCCGGGTCTTCTCCATGCGGACTTACCTGCTGGTCAACACCGTCCTGTTCCTGGCCTTCTCCGTGAGCTGCGCCTTCGCCCAGAACCTGGGCGAGATGATCGTGCTGCGCGCTTTCCAGGGTTTCGCCGGGGGCGTGCTGATCCCGGCCGCCTTCACCATCATCGTGACCATGCTGCCGCGGGCGAAACAGCCGATCGGAATGGCGCTGTTCGCGCTCTCGGCTACTTTCGCCCCGGCGATCGGCCCGACCATCGGCGGTTATCTCAACGAGAATTACGGCTGGGAATTCATTTTCTATGTGAACCTCGTCCCGGGTGCCGTCATGATCGCCATGCTCTGGTTCTCGCTGCCGAAGGCGCCGATGCAGCTCGGTTTGTTGAAGCAGGGCGACTGGATCGGCATCGCCACCATGGCGGTGGGCCTGGGCGCGCTGCAGACCGTGCTCGAGGAAGGCAACAAGGACGACTGGTTCGGTTCCGACTTCATCGTGACGCTCTCGGTGACCGCCGCCGTGGCGCTCTCCGCCTTCATTGCGATCGAGCTCCTGGTCAAGCGTCCGTTGCTGAATCTGAGCCTGCTGCTGCGGCGGAACTTCGGCCTCGGCACGGCTTCGAACATCTTGCTCGGCGCGGCGCTCTACGGCTCCTCGTTCATCCTGCCGCTCTATCTGTCGCAGGTTCAGGGCTACAACGCCGAACAGATCGGCGAAGTCCTGGCCTGGACCGGCATTCCGCAGCTCGTCATGATTCCGCTGGTGCCGAGGCTGATGCAGAAAGTCGATCCGCGGGTCCTGATCGGCGCCGGCTTTGCGATCTTCGCCGTCAGCAATTTCATGAATATCTACCTGACGCTGGATTATGCGGCGCCGCAGGTGTTCTGGGCGAACATCGTCCGCGCCCTCGGCCAGGCCATGATCCTGACGCCGCTCGCGGCCGTCGCCACCGCCGGCATCGAAGCGGAGAACGCCGGCTCGGCCTCTGGGCTGTTCAACATGACCCGGAATCTCGGCGGCGCCATCGGCATCGCCTTGCTGCAGACCCTGCTGACCAAGCGCGAGCAGTTTCATTCCAACGTGCTGACGAGCTCGGTTTCGCTGTTCAACGAGGCGACCCGGCAGCGGATCCACGACCTCACCGGCTATTTCCTCAGCCATGGCATTTCCGACATCGCCACCGCCCAGCACGAGGCGATCGTCGCCATCGGCCGCA
>DASYDA010000288.1:0-4337 GCA_036499865.1 Dongiaceae bacterium
GCGGTGATCAAGTTCCTGCTGCAGAGCGGCCAGCCGGCCGGCACGTCGAAGACCTATATCTACACGCTGGAAAAATCGACCACCAAGGCGGACTTGAAGCCGACCACCTGCTGGGATGTGAAAGCCCTGCAGGCTGGCCAGTTCTAAATCTAACTTCGGCGCGGGAGCGCTCGGCCTGGAACGCGATCCGGGCAGAGCGCTCCCGCTCTCTTATCGGCGGATTGCGAGATGACCTTTCGTGAGCGGGCATTGCGCCTGCGCTACAACTACATACCCGACCATCTGATCGGCGAGATCCTGACCAAGCGCTGGATCGACAATGCGATCCCTTTCATCGCGCTGGTCATCACGGTCGCCGGGTTCGGCACCGCCATCAACGGATTCTTCAGACCGGTGTCGCTCACCGATTCGACGCGCCAGCTCGGTGAGTTCTCGATCGTGGTGACCGGCCTCACCATCGTCATGCTCGGCGGCGGCATCGATCTTTCGGTCGGATCCATCTTCGCACTGGCGAATTTCGCCGCCGTCGGCAGCTTCTTCATCCTGGGAGCGCCGGTCTGGATCTGTTTCGCCGCCGCTATGGTGACCGGGCTCGTCTTCGGCTGCGTCAACGGCTATCTCGTCGGCTATATGCGCCTGCGCGCCTTCCTCACCACCCTGGTCACCTTCATCATCGGCCGCGCGATCTACGATATCCTGGTTGTCACGTTCGGGACTGCGATCCAGGACTCCGACGCATCCTCCGATCTCTGGGATTTCATCGGCGACGGCAAGGTCTATGGCTTCTCCATCGCCGTGATCGCGGCGGTCGTCATCGCTTTCATCGCCCATGTTACGATCACCCGCTCGCGGCCCGGCTGGCACATGCTGGCCGTGGGCGGCTCGCGGCGCTCGGCCTACAATTCGGGCATCCGCGTCCGGCGGACCGTGTTCATGACCTATGCGATCTCGGGGCTCTGCTGCGGCCTCTCCGGCTTCCTGATCGCCTGCCGCTTAAGCGGCGCCGGCCCGGGAATCGGCATTGGCCTCGAGATCAGCGCGCTCACGGCCGCTGTGGTGGGCGGCAACAGCCTCGGCGGCGGCCGGGGTTCCATCGTTAAAGGCGTGATGGGCGCGATCATCGTCCTGGTCATCACCAATGGGCTGATTCGCCTGGGCTTCGGTACCGGCATCAACCAGATGGTGCTGGGATTGATGCTGGCGGTCGCGGTGGTCCTGGATATCCGCTGGCTGAAGAACCGTCACAAGGTGCTGAACGAAGTCTATGTGACGCCGATCCACCATCGCATGGGCGAGACGCAATCGGCCTTGCCGGAATCCGGCAGCCCGTACGCGCTCGATAACCGGCTTTCCAAGACCGAATATATTGGCCTCGGCGAATTGGAAGGCCCCGAAGACGTCATCCTGGACCCCGAGGACAATCTCTATTGCGGGACGCGGCATGGCGAGATCATCCGCTTCTTCGCGCCGGACTATAAGCGCTCCGAGGTCTTCGCCCATACCGGCGGCTTCCCGCTCGGCCTCGCCTTCGATCGCGCGGGCAATCTGCTTTCTTGCGTCGGCGCGATGGGCCTCTACTCGATCGCGAAATCAGGCGAAGTCACCAAGCTCTCCGCCGAGACCAAGCGCTCCTGGACCTCGATCGTCGATGATGCGCGGCTGCGCGATCCCAACGATTGCGACGTGGCACCGGACGGCCGCATCTTCTTCACCGATTCCACCACGCGCTACGACGCCCATGAATGGGCGCTGGATTCGATCGAGAGCCGCCCCACCGGCCGCCTGCTCTGCTACGATCCCAAGACCGGTAAGACCACCACGCTCCTCGACAAATACCGCTATTCCAACGGCGTCTGCATCGCGCATGACGGCAAGTCCCTCTTCATGGCGGAATCCTGGGCCTGCAGCGTACACCGCTACTGGTTCGACGGCCCGAAGGCCGGCCAGGTCGAATGCGTCATCAAGGACATGCCGGGTTATCCCGACAACATCAACCGCGCTTCCGACGGCACCTATTGGATGGCCTGGCTCGGCATGCGCACGCCGAGCTTCGATCTGGCGCTGCGCCATCCCGGCATGCGCAAGCGCATGACCCGCCGCCTGCCGCAGGACGAATGGCTGTTCCCGAACATCAATACCGGCGGCGTGGTGAAATTCGACGAGAGCGGCAAGATCGTCGAAACCCTCGGCGACTTGACCGGCGTTTCGCATCCGATGGTCACTTCAATGCGTGAGCATAAAGGCTATCTCTATATCGGCGGCATCCTGAACAACCGGATCGGCCGCTACAAGATTCCCAACGCCGATCCGAATTGGACCGGCATCGCCTCTTATTGGGGGGCCGGAAAATGATCTTCGATCCGATCCTCGATATCTTCCGCGGCAAGGCGGTGACCATTCCGCCGATGGACGGGGCCATCAAACCGAATACGGCGCTCGACGACGCTGAAGCTGCCCTCGAAACCCAGCAGCCGGACAATCTCTGCGCCTATCGCGGCGGCTTCATCTATTCCTCGGCGAACAAGGTTTTCGCGATCGAAGGCAATGCCAACTCGAAGGAGATCGGCTCTTTCGACGAAGCCGTGACCGCCCTCGCCGTTTCGCCGTCCGGCGACATCGCGATCGGTCTCGACAACGGCGAGATCGGCATCATGAAATCCGGCGGCGGCACAGTGGAGATCAAGGCACCCGGCGGTCTCCCCTGCCCCACGGCCCTCGCCTTCGGCGCTTCCGGCGAACTCTATGTCGCGGAGGGCTCGGCGCAACACCGCGCCTCCGATTGGGTCGTGGATCTGATGTCTGCCGGATCGAGCGGCTCGGTCTGGCGCATCGACCTTGCGAGCGGGAACGCGCAGTCCTTGGCGCAGGACCTTGCTTTTCCCTATGGCGTGCTGGCGCCGAAAGACGGCCGCAATCTCGTGGTCGCGGAGAGCTGGCGGCATCGCCTGGTCGGGATCGGCGGCAATGGCGCCCTGGAACCGATCCTGAGCAAGCTACCGGGCTATCCGGCCCGGCTCTCGCCGGCGGCGGATGGCGGCGCCTGGCTGGCCTTGTTCGCGCCCCGCAATCGCCTGATCGAATTCGTGCTGCTGGAGAAAGCCTACCGCACGGATATGATCAGCGAAGTCCCGCGCGAGCACTGGATCGCGCCATCGCTTTCTTCGGAATCGAGCTTCCTGGAGCCGCTGCAATGCGGCGGCGTGAAGACCATGGGCATCCATAAGCCCTGGTCGCCGTCGCGCTCCTATGGGCTGGCAGTGAAGCTCGACGCTAAGCTGCAGCCCGAAGCGAGTTTCCACAGCCGCGCCAATGGCCGGCGTCATGGCGTCACCGCCGTTGCGGAATCCGGCGGCCGGGTTTTCGCCGTGTCCAGAGGCGGCGGCGTCATTCTCGATGTCAGTGTCGCATCGAAAGCTCGGGGTTGATTCATGGATGCCATCGTTGAGATGCGCAAAGTCACCAAGGCCTATCGCGGCGTACCCGCGGTGCGCGAGGTCGATTTCGATCTGCGGAAAGGCGAGATCCATGCCCTGCTGGGGGAAAACGGCGCCGGGAAATCGACCCTGACCAAGGTCATGGCGGGCGTTGTCACCGCCACCAGCGGCACGATGCTCTGGCATGGCAAGGAAGTGAGCTTCGGCTCGCCTTTCGAGGCCCTGGACCAAGGCATCGCCATGGTCTTCCAGGAGACCAGCCTCGTCCCCTCCATGACGGTCGCGCAGAATCTCTATCTCGGCGAGGAAAAGTTCCTGAACCGGCTGCGTGGCGTCTATATCGCCGCCCAGCAATTCTTGCAGTCGCTGAACTTCTCCGTCGATCCCGCCGCCACCGTCGCCAGCCTCGGCGCCGCCAAGCGGCAGATGGTGGAGATAGCCCGCGCCGTGCATCACAACGCACAGGTCATCATCTTCGATGAACCGACGGCCACACTGACGCCGGAGGAGAAGCGGCATTTCTTCGCCTTGATGCGGCGCCTGAAGGCGCGCGGCGTTTCCATCGTCTTCATCAGCCACGCGCTCGAAGAAGCGCTGGCGCATGCGGACCGCATCACGATTCTGCGCGACGGCGAATTGGTGATCACGGATGAAGCGAGAAATTTCGATCGCGAGAAGATCGTCCGTGCCATGGTCGGCCGCACGCTTTCGAACGAGATCTATCGCAGTCGACGGAACGCGGAGCAGCTCAGAAAGCCGGGCCGCAAGGTTCTTTCCGTGCAGGACATCTCGATGAGCAATGTCGTGCGCAACACGTCCTTCTCGGTCTATGAGGGCCAGATCACCGGTGTATTCGGGCTGATCGGTTCCGGACGAACCGAGACCTTCAAGGTCGTCTCCGGC